>JAEXXW010000233.1 GCA_023405565.1 Pseudomonadota bacterium | reverse complement strand
GTATAGACTTCACCCGGAGGGGTCGTGATCGGCGTGCCGCCGAGCGCCTGTACGATGTCGCGATAGACCGGCGTCACGCGAATCTTGAGGCCGGAAAAGTCGGGCTTCTCGATCTTCTTGTTCAGGTAGACGTGGAACGGCACCGAGACGAACTGGCGGGCGAGATAATAGGAGTTGAGCTTCTGGTTATGCAGTTCGTTGATGTAAGCCCAGGTGCCGTTCTTGCGCTGCTCGGCGGTCGGCGTGTTGATCAGCTTGAAGGCGTCCGCCTCCGGCATCAGGTTGGTGTAGAAAGCACCCGTGACGTTGGCGATATCGACCACTTTCGAGCGCACGGCATTGCCGACCTCGAAGGGCGGGATCGCGCGCGGTCCGCCGATATAGTTGATCTGGATGACGCCCTTGCCATCCTTGTTCACCTTCTCGATGAAGCGTTCGAAATTCTTGGAAAATTGAGTGCCTTCCGCAAACGACGTGACCGCGCGCAGGGTCACTTCCTGCGCATGGGCTGCCGTCATCGTGCCAGCCAGCACGAGTGCGGATACAATCGACACGAGCCTACGATCCATCAGTTAACCTCCCAGGATGGCCTTTGAAATTATATTCTTTCGAATATATTCCCGGCCCGTCCTGGGAAGTCAATTTGCAAGATTAGGCAGGACCGCAGGACCCTTTGATTTCAAGGTCCATTGGCCCTGCTTGAGCGGTCAATCGCCGTTCAGGGCCCGCAGCTTTTTGCCGAATTCCGGCGATCGGGCGATGACCGCGTCCCAGGCGAGATTATTGGCCTTTTTCACGAGCTCTTGCGAGACGGCCGGCCCGAGATCGATCGTTTGCACGCCGGCTTTGGCCTGACGCTCGCGCTCGGCTTTCACCATATCCGCGTTTTCCGTGCCGTCGAGCGACTCCAGCCAGGCGGCGGCGTCGGTCAGCACCTTGCGCTGGGCGTCATTGAGGCCCTTCCAGGTGTCCTGATTGACCAGCACACCGACATCGACGCTGTAGAAGCCCGGATCCAGGCGGAACTTGGTCACCTTTTCCCAGCCGAGGTCGAAAATGCCGAGGATCGGCCAGCCATAGCCATCGACAACGCCGCGTTCGAGGGCCGTGTAAACTTCACCCGGAGGGGTTGTGATCGGCGTGCCGCCGAGCGATTGGACGAGATCGCGATAGACCGGCGTGACACGGACCTTCAGGCCGGAAAAGTCCAGCTTGTCGACCTTCTTGTTCAGGTAGATGTGGTAAGGCACCGAAACGAACTGGCGGGCCAGATAGTGTGAATTGAGTTTCTGCCGGTGCACGTCGCTCAGCAGGTCCCAGGTTCCATTCTTGCGCTGTTCCGCGGCCGGCTTGTTCAGCAATTTGATGGCGTCCGCCTCCGGCATCAGATTGGTGTAGAATGCCGCTGCGACATTGGCGATATCGACCACTTTCGAGCGCACGGCATTGCCGACTTCGAAGGGGGGCATGGCGCGCGGTCCGCCGATATAATTGATCTGGATAACGCCCTTGCCGTCCTTGTTCACCTTCTCGACGAAGCGCTCGAAGGGTGCCGAAATCTGGCTGCCTTCCGAGAACGAGGACACCGCCCGTAAGGTGACCTCCTGTGCCGACGCCAATGATGCGCTGCACAAAATAGCAGCGGATAATGCCAAAATTGAATTCACACGCATACCGTGATCCCTGTTTGCCGTCGCGGTTTCAAATTATATTCTTTTGAATATAATTTCCCCGCGGTATCATGGGTTAAAGCCCCTGCGGGCGTTATGCAACATTCCGGCCAATCTGGAGAACGCAATGGCTGAGCGGTCATTCAAAGAAGAAGTCAAACAGCTCAAGCTCGGCGAAGGCGAGGAGTTCAAGGGCGAAGCCATTCTCGCTGTGACCAAGGCGCTGTTGCAGTCCGGTGTGTCCTATGTGTCCGGTTATCAGGGCGCACCAATCTCGCATCTGATCGACGTTCTGAACGATGCCAACGAGATGCTGCAGGAACTCGGCGTCCGTTTCGAATCGAGTGCGAATGAAGCAGCTGCCGCGGCATCGCTCGCGGTGTCGGTGAATTATCCTTTGCGTGGCGCCTGCACGTTCAAGGCGCCGGTCGGCACCAATGTCGCGTCCGACGCGCTCGCCAACCTGTCATCCGGTGGCGTGAAGGGCGGTGCGCTGATCATCGTCGGCGAGGATTACGGCGAGGGCTCCTCGATCATGCAGGAGCGCAGCCACGCCTTTGCGATGAAATCGCAGATGTGGCTGCTCGATCCGCGCCCGAATGTGCAGACCATCGTCGACATGGTGGAGAAGGGCTTCCAGCTCTCGGAGGTCAGCAACACGGCGGTGATGCTGCAGCTTCGCATCCGCGCCTGTCACGTCTATGGCAGCTTCATCGCCAAGGACAACAAGCGCCCCGAATTCTCGCGTCTCGACGCGCTGCAAAACCCGACACGCGACATTACGCGTTACGCCCTGCCGCCATTCACCTACCAGCACGAGCATGAAAAGATCGAGCAGCGCTGGCCGGCAGCGGTGAAGTTCATCAAGGATAACAAGATCAACGAATTCTTCGATGGCGAAGCGAAGGATATCGGCATCGTCATGCAGGGCGGCATGTATAACGGCGTGCTGCGCGCGATGGAGATCATGGGGCTTGCCGATGTGTACGGTAACAGCCGCATCCCGCTCTATGTGCTGAACGCCACCTATCCGCTGGTCGATGACGAGTTCGTGGAGTTTTGCGCCGGCAAGAAGGCGATCCTGGTGGTCGAGGAAGGCCAGCCGGAATTCATCGAGCAGGCGATCAACACGATGTTGCGCCGCAGGGATATCCAGACGCGTATCGAAGGCAAGTCGGTTCTGCCGATGGCCGGCGAATATACCGGTTCGGTGCTGAAAGCCGGTTTGCAGAAATTCTGCAGCGCGCATCGGCCCGATCTTCTTACGCCGGACGAGCCGCCGCAGACCAACAAGAGCCTGCCGGCCGCGCTCGAAACGCTCGGCAACAACGTGCAGGGCCGTCCACCGTCCTTCTGCACCGGCTGCCCGGAGCGTCCGATCTTCTCGGCGATGAAACTCGTGCAGCGCGAAGTCGGTCCGCTGCATGTCAGCGCCGATATCGGCTGCCACACCTTTGCGTCGTTGCAGCCCTTCAACATCGGCCAGACCACGATGGGCTACGGTCTTGGTGGTGCCGGCGCTTCGCCACTGTCGGGGCAGGGCGGCAAGCGTCCCGTCGCCGTCGTCGGTGACGGCGGCTTCTGGCACAACGGCCTCGTCTCCAGCGTCGGCCATCAGGTGTTCAACAAGACCGACGGCGTGGTGCTGATTGTCGATAATGGTTACGCGGCGGCGACCGGCGGCCAGGACATCCTCTCGTCAGCGGCCAATGTCGAGACGCGCTCGACCCAGCATCCGATCGAGAAGGCCGTCCGCGGCGTCGGCGTGGAATGGGTTCGCCACATCACGCGCACGTATGATGTCGCCAAGATGCGCGACACCTTCCGCGAAGCGCTGACCACCGATGTGAAGGGCCCGAAGGTCATCATCGCCTCGTCGGAATGCATGCTCAACAAGCAGCGCCGCGTGAAGCCGTTGATGCGCGCGGCGGTCAAGCGCGGCGAGCGCGTGGTGCGCGAACGCTTTGGCGTCGATCCGGATACATGTACGGGCGATCATTCCTGCATCCGCCTGTCGGGCTGTCCGTCGCTGACGATCGCGCCGAACCCCGATCCGCTGCGTAGAGATCCGGTGACCAAGGTCATCAATTCGTGCGTCGGCTGCGGCAATTGCGGTGAGGTTGCGCATGCCGCGATCCTGTGCCCGTCCTTCTTCCGAGCCTCGATCATCGACAACCCGACGAAGTGGGATCTTTTCAAGCAGCGTATGCGTGATGCCGTGATCGGCTTCTTCCAGCGCCGGCTTGAGCGCAAGATGGTGAACGCATGAACACGCCTCTCGTCGATACACGCGGTGCTTCGCGCATCCGGCCGATCAGCGTCGCTATTCTCGCCATGGGCGGTGAGGGCGGCGGCGTGCTGGCCGACTGGGTCATCGATCTCGCCGAACACGGCGGATACATCGCACAGAAGACATCGGTGCCGGGCGTTGCCCAGCGCACGGGCGCAACGGTCTATTATGTCGAGCTGTTTCCGAAGGCTGCCTCGCGCGAGCAGAAGCCCGTTCTGGCGCTGATGCCGGTGCCGGGCGATGTCGATATCGTGCTGGCGTCGGAATTCATGGAAGCGGGACGCGCCATCCAGCGTGGTCTCGTCACGCCGGATCGCACGACGCTGATCACGTCCACACATCGTGTCTACACGATGCAGGAGCGCATCGCGCTGGCTGATGATCGCACCGACAGCAACGCTTACCTGAAAGCGAGCGAGGAAGCCTCCAAGCGTCTGCATGCCTTCGACATGTTGAGCATCGCCGATGCGACCGGCAGCCTTGTCAGCGCCGTTCTGTTCGGTGCGCTGGCCGGCTCGGGCGCGCTGCCGTTCCAGCGTATGGCGTTCGAGGCGACGATCCGCCGTGGCGGTGTCGGCGTCGAGCCGAGCGTGCGCGCCTTCAATGCCGGCTTCGAGGCCGCGGCCTCCGGCAACACGCCGCAGGTGAAGACAGAACGGCCGTTCGATCCGCAGGCCCGCGATACAAAGGTGCAGGCGCTGGTTGCGCCGATCGACGACCAATTGTCGATCGTCTCGCGTCCGATCGTCAGCGCTGGTGTCGTTCGTCTCACCGACTACCAGGACGAGGATTACGCGAAACTCTACATGAAGCGGCTCGAGCCGGTGCTGGCCATCGAGAAGGCGCGTCCCGGCAAGCCGGATGAACTCCTGACCGAAGTGGCGCGCCAGCTTGCATTGGCGATGGCCTATGAAGATACGGTTCGCGTTGCCGAGCTGAAGATCCGCGCCTCGCGTTTCGAGCGCGTGCGCGAAGAGGCGCAGGCCAGGAAAGGCCAGATGGTCGAGATCGTCGAGTTCATGCATCCACGGACGCAGGAAATCGCCGAGACGATGCCGGCCGGCCTCGGTCGCTGGCTGCTCAACACCAAATGGGCGCGTGCGATTGTGGACAGCATGACCACGAAGGGCCGCAAGGTGAAGACCTCGTCGATCCGTGGTTTCTTGCTGCTTTACATCGTCGCCAGCTTCAAGCCGATCCGTCCGCGGACGCTGCGCTGGATCGACGAGACCAAGCGCCAGGAAGAATGGCTCGCCAAGGTGCTTGAGATCGCGAAAGAGGATTATGCGCTCGCGGTCGAGGTCGCGCATTGCATCGGCCTCGTCAAAGGCTACGGCGATACGCATGAGCGTGGCCGCGAGAAATACAATACGCTGATGGCGCTGCTGCCGAAGCTGCGCGAGCGCGGGAATGCGGCCAGGGACGTGGCCGTCTTGCGCAAGGCCGGCTTGGCCGATGAATCCGGCGACGCGTTCAGGAAGGCTCTGGCCGCGATTCAATAGCTGCGGCGTGGTCCGCGCGACGCTGGAACGGATCCAGCGTCGTTCGGAGAACTAACGATCGCATAAAGTCTCCTCCCGGGCGGGCCAAAATTCGTCTGCCATATCGCACCTGCGCCTTTGGCACGGGCATTCCTCTGGCATGGGCATTGCTTGGGAACGTCCCTGTGAAACAAGTGGGCGGCAAGACGTGCGATGACGCGATGTGATATTCTCATAAAGGGTGCCCGACTGCGTGGCCGTGCGGACCTTGCCGACATCGCGATCGGTGATGGCTTGATCACGGCCATCGCTCCGTCTCTCACGCTTACGGCCGAGCACGTCATCGAGGCGGAGGGGCGGCTGATGACCGAATCCTTTGCCAATCCGCATTTGCATCTGTGCAAGGTGTGGACGCTCGCGATGGTAGAGGACGAGGCGCGGCAAAACTATCACGGTGCGACCATGGAGAAAGCCATGGCAGCCATCGAAGTCGCAAGCCGCGTGAAGGAGCGTTACGCCGAAAGCTGGATCGTCGAGAATGCGCGGCGTGCCGTTGCGCTCGCGGCGCTTTACGGAAATCTGCATATCCGCGCCTTTGCCGATGTGGACGGCAAGGCGCGTCTTGAGGGCCTCAACGCGCTCCTGAAGGTGCGTGATGAGTTTCGCGGCATCGTCGATGTCCAGGTCGTTGCCTTCCCGCAGGACGGTATCCTTCGCGAGCCCGGCACCAGGGAACTGATGCGAGAAGCCATGATCAGGGGGGCGGATGTCGTCGGAGGCATCCCCTGGATTGAATATACCGACAAAGCTGCTGCCGAGCATATCTCGTTCTGTTTCGATCTCGCGCAGGAATTCGACAAGGACGTGTCGATGCTCCTCGATGACGCCGGCGATCCAGGCCTGCGCACACTCGAAACCTTCGCGATCGAAGCGGCTACCCGTGGCTGGAACGGCAGGGCTCTCGCGCATCATTGCCGCGCCATGAGCCAGTATCCGAAGCCGTATCTGCACCGTCTGATCGGGACGCTGCGTGCCGCGGACATTTCGATCGTCAGCGATCCGCACACCGGCCCTCTGCATGCCTGCGTACAGGAACTGCTGGCCGAAAAGATCAATGTTTGTCTCGGCCAGGATGATATCTCCGACGCCTATTATCCGTATGGCCGGAACAACATGCTGGAGGTCGTCTTCCTTGCCTCCCACCTTCTCTGGATGATGGCACGCGACGAGATCGAACAGCTTTATGATCTCGTCACCAAAAAGGCCGGCAAAGCCATCAACGTCCCGCTCGACCTGGCTGTCGGCAGTCCGGCCCATCTGGTCGTCCTTGCTGAACGCGATGTGCTGGAGGCCGTTCGCTTCCACAACGAACCGGCCTGCGTGATCAGCCATGGCCGGCTTGTCGATCTTGGCCGGATGAAAAAACTGGCGGGACTTGGATAGACAAGACGGGTGTCAGCGTTACGGGTGCCAGCGTTGCTCTGGCCTCAACAGCGCTACATTCTCAGTAAGGTTCTGGCATTCCCTCCCAGGATCTTGGTTTTGTCCTCGTCGCTGAGCGCGGTTCGCTTCATCCAGTCGGTGGCCGCTTTGTTTGAAGCGAATGGCCAGTCCACGGCAAACAGAATCTTGTCGATCCCCATTTCCGCGATGCTGCAGGTGAGCGCGGTATCGGAAAAGTTGCCGCTTGTTGTCAGATAGAAATTGCGCCGGAATACGTCGCTGAAGCTCATGCCATCACCCACCGGCCGCGCCAGCAGATCGTCGATCCGCCACAACATGAATGGCAGTGCCTCGCCAAGGTGGCCAAGGATCAGCTGGAGCTTCGGATATTCGAAAAGAGCGCCGCTGAGAACCATCCGGATCGCCTGCGTGGCGGTCTCTGCCGTGAAGCCCCAGACGGGACCGCGCAGTTCGGGAAAACTGGCGCTGAGATCTTCGTAATAGACCTTGTCGACATCGGGGCTTGGCAGAGCGGGATGCAGATAGATCGGAACGCCAAGCGTCTCGGCACGGGCCAGGATTGGCCAGAACTGACGCTCATCCAGAAATTTGCCGTTGGTGAGTCCGTTGACCACCGCTCCCTTGAAGCCGAGTTCGGAGACACAGCGCTCGAGTTCGTCTGCAGCCGCTTCGGGCGCGGGCGTTGGGAGGACCGCGAAACCTGCAAAGCGATCGGGCGCGCGCGCTACGACCGCAGCCAGACGGTCGTTCGTGACCTTCGCCATTCGGACGGCAATGTCGGGCTCGAGCTTCTGTGTGGTCGGCCCGGCATGGGACAGGACCTGGATATCGACCTCCCCCTCGTCCATCTCGCGCAGGCGGAGGGCACCAAGATCCTGCAGCTTTTCTTCGATATGGGGCGGCCGGATGCGATCGAGCCCGGTAAAATGAGCGACCAGGTTGGGGTCGTTGTAATGCTCCTCGATCGCGATCGTGATGGGTCTTCGGGCGTCCATTGCTCTGTTCCGCTTGGCGGCCGGAACGATAAAAGACGTATGCAAAAATACGCGCAAAAAATATAGGCAATGCTGCTGATTTATAAGCTACTTTTTCTATCCGAAAGCGACGAAGATGGGATCGGAAAGGATTTTATGGAAATCGTGTATGCAAAAACACGTCGTTTTCATACGGAAATAGCATGGGTCAGGTGAAGCGCTATGCGTTCCTGAAGGCACTTTCAGAACGCGTGACAGACGAACTGGCGGTGACCAATCTTGCCAACACCGCCACGGAGTGGTTTTCGGTCCGTCCATCAGACGCGAATCTTTACGCCGTCGGGATGGGTATGGTGACGCCTTATGCCCTCGGCCTTTCGCTGGTGCTGCCCCGCCAGCGTGTGATCGCGCTCGATGGAGACGGCGGCATCTTCTTCGATCCTTCCGTTTTCGGTCTGATCGCCACGCACGCCGGCGGCAACCTGACTGTCATCGTTTTCGACAATGGCGGCTATGTCTCGACGGGCAAATTGCCTGCCGTCGGATCGCTCAGTTCATCAGGTGTCGATATCGCCGTGCTGGCGCGCGCCTATGGCATCGCCAATGTCGCAACCGTCGCGAATGTCGATGATTTTGTTGCGGCGCTCGACACGCGGAATCCGGACCGGCCGCTTGTGCTCGTGGTCAAGACGAGTGTGGAGCAGCAATTCGTCGGACCGCTGCCGATGGATCTGAAGGAGAGCAAATATCGCTTCGCGCGCCATATCGAGCAGGCGCACGGCATCAGGATCTTCAAGCCCTCCGCGAAGGAGCACGGTGCAAAACCCGCAGCCGATCCGGTCCTGCAGGATGCCGGCCAGTCCAGCTTCGGCCAGCTTCTTTATGAGGGCCTCAAAGAGAACGGCATCGACTTTGCCGTGGGGCTGCCGTGCAGCGGCTTCTCCTTTGCGCAGGCGCTTCTCATGAAGGATGAGACGTTCAGCTACATCTCGGTGCCACATGAAGGCACCGGGCTTGGCTTGTGCGCAGGGGCATGGCTCGCCGGGCGAAGGCCGGCGGCGCTGATCGAGAATTTCGGTTTGTTTGCCGGCGTGTATCATCTGTTGCGCGGCCATATGAGCTACGGCATTCCGACATTGATCGTCACGGAATTCCGCGGTGATACGGGTGATCAGGAGTTCTTTGCCGAAGGTGGGGAAGTGACGCTCGATGTGCTTCGGGCGATGCGGGTCAACCATCGCCTGATCGAACGGCTCGACGATATCAAGCCGGCGATCCGTGATGCGCAGCGCTGGATGGATGGTTGCCTGCGACCATTCGCGCTGGTGCCGACCTTTAATCTCACGCGTCTGAAGGCGTGACGTGGGCGCAGGCGGATACGCCCGATGACGGATCGATCCCTTCATCGTGACGGTGGACCATCAGGCGATCGTTTTGACTATGTGATCGCCGGTGGCGGCTCGGCCGGGTGCGTCGCCGCCGCGCGGCTGTCGGAAGATCCCGGCATCACCGTGCTTCTGATCGAGGCAGGCATGGATACGGTGCCGGGACGGGAGCCCGCGGAGATCCGCAGCCCGGCACCCACCGTTATCTTCTACGGGACACGCTATCTCTGGCCGGACTTGCGCGTCATGCCTTTCAAGGGGCGCCGTGACAGCAGGTTCTACGAACAGGGGCGCGTGCTGGGCGGCGGTTCAAGTGTGAATGCGCAGGTCGGCAATCGCGGCATCCCGGATGATTACGATGAATGGGAGCGCCGCGGCGCCACGGGCTGGGGCTGGCAGAATGTGCTGCCTTACTTCCGCAAGCTCGAGCGTGATCTGGATTACGGCGACGTCCGGGAGATGCATGGCGGACAAGGACCGATTCCGATCTATCGCGTGCCGCGCAGCGAATGGCCGGATTTTTCCCTGCAGCTCGCGGCGGCCGCAGAGCAGGCGGGTCTGCGCGATATCGGCGATCAGAATGGTGTTTTCACCGATGGCTATTTCGCGCCGGCCTACACTAATGAAAATCAGCAGCGTGTGTCCGCCGCCATGGCCTATCTCACGCCTGCCGTCCGTGCGCGTCCGAATCTGACGATCCTGACGAACAGTCTCGTCACGCATATCGATTTCTCGGGACAACGCGCGACGGGTGTCGTGTTGGAAACAAGCGGCCGCGTCCGTCGGGTGCAGGCGGGCGAAGTGATCCTTGCGCTGGGCGCGTTGCAAACACCGGCCATGCTGATGCGTGCCGGTATTGGCCCGGCTGCCGTGCTGAAGCAGCATGGCATTACGCCGCGCGTGCCCCGCGAAGGCGTGGGTAAAAACCTCCGCGATCACCCCGGCACGCATCTGTGCGCGCTGGTTAAACCCCATGCGCGGATGCCGTCGCGACTGAAGAAATCCGGTCATGTGGCGATGCGTTTTACGTCATCGACCGGCATTTCGCTCCCGTCGGACCTTTATATGCATAGCGGGTTGTCATCCGGATGGCATGGTGTCGGGCGGCGCGTGGCCTATTTCTATGTCTGGCTCAACAAGTCGCGGTCGACCGGCGAAGTTCTGCTCAGGGACACCGATCCGCGCAGCATGCCTGTCGTGCACATGAACCTGCTCGCCGCGGACGGTGATGCGGAAAGATTGGCCGACGGATTTCGCTTCATCGCGCAATTGCTGTGCAG
>JAEXXW010000206.1 GCA_023405565.1 Pseudomonadota bacterium | reverse complement strand
AGACCGGCCACTCCAACGCGCATGATGCTTCTCCCCGCTTGATCTGTCGGACGCTCGCACCTTATTTACGCGATCCCGATCACTCGAAAAAGATATGCATCAGGCGATCAACGTTGTTTCGCCGGATGAAAATCCGAACATATTCCATCTTGCGGGTTCAAGATCGTTCGCACCTGCAATACCGAAACTACCAATATGGAGATGACTAAAAGGAAGGCGAGCAACGCACTCGCCATGACTGCGCGTTCCGCGACCGACGCGCCATGCTGATCGATACGAACAACAAGACCAAACAACAAGACAACAAGATGCAAAAAGCGTCACTACAGGAATGAGGAAACGCATAAACGCCTGAAAGCGCGAAAAAAGCGCAAAGGCATATCCACGGAGGAGGAAACGCCGTGAAGCTGAATCGTCGAACTGCCATTAAAGGTGCGCTCGCAGCGGGCGTTGGCTCGCAGATTCTGAAAGTCCCGGCCGCTGTCGCACAAGCGGCTCCCATCCAGCTCGGATTTCTCACCGTCAAGACCGGGCCGCTTGCATCCGGCGGCATCCAGATGGAGCAAGGGCTGACGGTCTTCCTCAAGGAACGAAACTACACGCTTGGTGGCCGCAAGGTCGAACTGCATACGGCCGATACCGCCGGCAATCCGGCACAGACACGCACCAAGACACAGGAACTGGTCGAGCGCCTGAAAGTGTCTGCGCTGATCGGCCCGCTCGCCGCCTTCGAAGCATTGGCGATCGACGATTACATCCGCTCGTCGCAGACGCCGATCCTGACCGTCGCCGGCGCCGAGGACATGACGCAGCGGAAAGCCAATCCCTGGCTGGTGCGGCCAAGTTCAACATCGGCGCAGCCCAGCCATCCGGTCGGCGACTATGCAGCCAAAGAATTGAAAATGAAGCGCGTCGCCTGCATCGCCGACGACTTCGCGTTCGGGCATGAGAATGTCGCCGGTTTCCAGCGCGCCTTCGAGGATGCCGGCGGCAAGGTGGTGCAGAAACTGTGGCCGCCGTTGAATGCGCCGGATTACGCGACCTACATCTCGCAACTGAAACCGAACCTGGATGGCATCTATACCGGGCATGCCGGCTCGAATGGCTTCAAATTCATCAAGCAATTGCGGGAATACGGCAACACCGCGCAAATTCTCGGCGGCTTCACGCCGGTCGATGAATCGCTGCTGCAACAGATGGGCGATGATGCGCTCGGCGCCATCACCGGCAATTGGTATTCGGCGCAACTCGACAACTCGATCAACAAGCGCTTCGTCGCCGCGATCCAGAGAGATTACAAGGTCGATCCCGGTGTCTACGCGGCCGAGACCTATCTCAGCGGCGAGGTCCTTGATCAGGCGTTGAAAGACGTCAAAGGCAACATCGAGGACAAGGCCGCGTTCATGAAGGCGCTGAAAGCGGTGAAGCTCCAGGAATCGCTGCGCGGCCCGATGCATTTCGACGAATACGGCAACGTGGTCGGCAACAACTATATCCGCAAGGTCGAACGCAAAGGCGGCAAGCTGGTAAACGCCGTGGTGAAAACCTATCCGGATGTCAGCCAGTTCTGGACCTACAAGCCGGAAGAATTCCTGAAGCAGCCGGTCTATTCGCGCGACTTTCCACCGGCGAAAAATCTCGAGCCGTAACTCTTCCCTCTCCCCGCTTCAGCGGGGAGAGGTGACTTCCGAGTGCAGCGAGGAAGTCGGGTGAGGGCCGCCATCCACAATATCAGATGAGGCAAGCCCCCTCACCCGGATCGCTCCGCGATCCGACCTCTCCCCGCGCCGAAGTCGGATGTTTCCGACTTCGGCCATTAAATGAGTGGCTAAGCTCGGGAACACCCGAGCTTAGCTGTGGGAAGAGGCAAGGCAGCAGCGGTTAGGGAAAAATCTCGCATATGCAATTCTGGGTTATTCAAACGCTGAACTCGGTCGCATTCGGCGGCCTTCTGTTTCTCCTGTCGTCCGGCTTCTCGCTGATCTTCGGACTGATGCGCATTCCCAATCTCGCGCATGGTGCGTTCTTCATGCTGGGCGCATATTTCGGCTACACGCTGCTGTCGCTGAAGTTCAATTTCTGGATCGCGGCGATCGGCGCGGGCCTCGGTGTTGGCCTTGTCGGGATCATCCTCGAACGCTTCGTGCTGCGGCAATTGCCGGGCAATGCTCAGGGCCAGGTGCTGGTCACGCTCGGCCTGTCCTTCATCGTCGCCGACCTGTGCCTCCTGATCTGGACCGGTGACCCGATGCCGTTGCCTGCACCGCAGGAATTGCGGCCGCCGCTGCGCTATTTCGGCCTCGCCTTCCCAACCTATCGTCTTGTCGTACTCGGCCTCGCGCTCGTGGCTGCGGTCGGACTTTATTTCCTCATGGAGCGAACGCGTGTCGGCGCGATGATCCGCGCCGGTGTCGACGATCCGGAAATGGCGCGCGGCGTCGGCATTCCGGTCGGACGATTGTTCACCACAGTC
Organism: Pseudomonadota bacterium; assembly: GCA_023405565.1. Taxonomy (GTDB): domain Bacteria; phylum Pseudomonadota; class Alphaproteobacteria; order Rhizobiales; family Xanthobacteraceae; genus Pseudorhodoplanes. The sequence continues at coordinate 335 of JAEXXW010000206.1, read as the reverse complement.
TTTCTGCTCGGCGCAGCGCTTGCCGGCATGGGCGGTGTGCTCGGCGGCCCGATCCTCAATGCCTATCCCGGCCTCGATGCCGACATGCTGCCGCTCGCACTGATCGTCGTGATCCTCGGCGGCGCGGGCAGCCTGCTCGGCGCCTTCGTCGGCAGCTTCATCGTCGGCTTTCTATATAACTTCGGCATCGCGCTGGTGCCCGACCTCGCCTATTTCGTGCTGTTCCTGCCGATGGTGCTGGTGCTGATCTTCCTGCCGCAAGGCCTGTTCGGGCGGGTGCAGCTATGACCCGCGCCAATATCATCTGGCTGGTCGCCTGCGCGGTGCTGCTGATC
>JAEXXW010000192.1 GCA_023405565.1 Pseudomonadota bacterium | reverse complement strand
TCTTCGTGACCTCGTATCAGAACGATCAGATGCACGAGATCGCGGGCAAATACGCGCAGGATAAGGGCATCAAGACTGCCTATATCATGGCGCCGAATTACCAGGCCGGTAAGGACTCGCTCGCTGGCTTCAAGCGCTATTTCAAGGGCGAAGTGCTGGACGAAGTTTATGTGCCGCTGAACCAGCTCGACTATTCGGCTGAGCTGGCGCGGATTGCAGCCGCCAAGCCGCAGGCCTTGTTCGTGTTCCTGCCCGGCGGCATGGGCGTCAACTTCGTCAAGCAATTCCGTCAGGCCGGCCTCGCCGACAAGATGACCTTCCTCTCCACCTTCACGGTGGACGAGTCGACGCTTCCCGCGCAGCAGGATGCAGCGGTTGGCTTCTATGCGGGCTCGAACTGGGCGCCCAACATGGACAATCCGCAGAACAAGAAGTTTGTCGCCGAATACGAGAAGGAATTCGGCGCGGTGCCTGCGACCTACGCTTTCCAGGCTTATGACGCAGCGCTGGCGATCGATGCGGCGCTGAAGGAAACCAAGGGCAACACCTCCGACAAGGCGGCCTTGCAGGCAGCCATGAAGAAGGCCAACTTCCAGTCGCTGCGCGGCAAGTTCAAGTTCAACACCAACAACTACCCGATCCAGGATTTCTACCTGACCAAGGTCGCCAAGCGGCCGGATGGCAAGTTCCAGACCGAGATCGTCGAAAAGGTGTTCACCGATTACGCCGATCCGTATGTCAAAGACTGCAAGATGAAGTAAAGGCGGTCCGGTTTGTGATACGACAGGCGCCGCATCCCGGAGCATCCGGGGGCGGCGCAGAGCGACAATGACGACGACGCTTTTCCTCGTACAGACTCTGAACGGACTTCAGCTTGGCGTCCTGCTGTTTCTGATCGCGGCAGGGCTCACGCTGGTGTTCGGCGTCATGGATTTCATCAATCTCGCGCACGGCGTCCAGTACATGCTGGGCGCTTATCTCGCGGTGATGTTTTACGCGATGACGGGCAGCTTTCTCCTTGCGCTGGTTCTGGCGCTGGCGGGTGCGCTCGCTTTCGGTCTGTTCTTGGAATTCGTCGTGTTCCGCCATCTCTATGGCCGTGATCATCTCGATCATGTGATCGCCACCTTCGGCATCATCATGTTCCTCAATCAGGCCGTGAAATATTTCTGGGGCGCGGCGCCATTGTCATTGCCTGTGCCGGAAGCCCTGTCCGGTTCGGTGCAATTGATGCCGGGGCTGCTGTATCCGGTGTGGCGGCTGGTGATTATCGGCTCAGGCCTCGGCGTTGCGCTGCTGCTTTACATTCTGGTCAGCCGCAGCCGCATCGGCATGCTGGTGCGTGCGGGCTCGACACATGCGCCGATCGTCTCGGCGCTCGGCGTCGATATCCGCAAGCTTTTCACGATGGTGTTCGGCTTTGGCGCCATGCTCGCCGGCTTTGCTGGCGTCATGATAGCGCCGATCCTGTCGGTCGAGCCGGGGATGGGTGACAGCATTCTTATTCTTGCGTTTGTTGTCATCGTCATTGGCGGCATCGGCTCGATCCGTGGTGCATTCATTGCCGCTTTGCTGATCGGGCTGGTCGATACGCTGGGCCGCTCCTTCGCAGTCGATATCCTGCGCCTGTTCATGACATCGAGCACCGCGCGCACCGTGGGGCCCGCCTTGGCATCGATGTCGATCTATGTGCTGATGGCGCTCGTCCTGTATTTCCGGCCGGCCGGGTTGTTCCCGGCCAAAGGGCGCTGAGATGGCGGACGTTGCCGCTGACCGCGCTCCCGTCATCAAGCCCGCCGGCGCCTGGCGCAGCTACGCGCTGCCGGTGATCCTGCTCCTGCTGTTTGCGCTGCTTCCGTTTGGCGGGCATTTCATCTCGGAGGCCTATCTGCTCAGTCTCGTCACGCGGGTGATGATCTTTTCCATCGCTGCTCTGTCGCTCGATCTGCTGGTCGGTTACGGCGCGCTGGTGTCGTTCGGACACGCGGCCTTCATGGGCATCGGCGCCTATGCTGTCGGTATTCTGGCAAGTCACGGCTTTGGCGATGCGCTGGTGGCGTTGCCGGTGACACTGGCGGCCTCGGCCCTGTTTGCGTGGCTGACCGGCATCGTGTGTCTGCGCACGCGCGGCGTCTATTTCATCATGATCACGCTGGCCTTTGGCCAGATGGCGTTCTTCACCGCAAGTTCGCTCGCGCCCTATGGCGGTGACGATGGTCTGACGCTGCAGACCCGCAGTACGATCGCCGGCTTCGACATTCTCGCCAGCGATCGCGCGCTCTATTACGTCACGCTGTTGTGCCTCGTCGCCGTCTATCTGTTCTGCCGCTCTCTGGTGACGTCACGCTTCGGTCGGGTCTTTCGTGGCACGCGCGAGAACGCGACGCGCATGACCACGCTTGGCTACAACGTCTATCGTTATCAGCTCGTCGCCTATGTCGTGGCCGGAATGATCGCCGGGTTGTCCGGCTTCCTTCTTGCCAACGCCACCAGCTTCGTCGCGCCGGCCTATATGTCGTGGCAGCGCTCCGGCGAGTTGCTGATCATGATCATCCTCGGCGGCATCGGCTCGCTCAACGGCGCCATCATCGGTACCGGCGTTTTCCTGCTGCTGGAGGAATGGCTCGCCGGCTTCACCGAACACTGGAAGATGATCTTTGGGCCGTTCCTGGTTCTGGTCGTGGTGTTCGTGCCGGGCGGATTGCTGGGCATTTCGCGCTGGATCATGCGGAGGCTGCGCGGTGGTTGAGCCGGTCCTGTCGCTGCAGAATCTGCGCAAGAATTTCGGCGGCTTGCGCGTCACGGACGATCTGTCGCTTGATGTGCTGCCAGGTGAATTGCACGCGCTGATCGGTCCGAATGGTGCCGGTAAGACCACGCGCATCAACCAGATCTCCGGCCTCATTCCGCCGGACACCGGCCGCATCGTCTTCTGCGGTGCTGATGTCACCGCGGCGCCGCCATTCGAACGTGCCAAGCTCGGGCTTGCCCGTTCGTTCCAGATCACCTCGACGCTGCCGAATTTCTCCGCGCTGGAGAATGTGTCTCTCGCCGTGCAGGCGCGCAGCGGGTCGAGCTACCGCTTCTTCGGCGATGCTGCGAAGGAAGCCGACTTGTCATCGCAGGCAATGAATGCCTTGCAGGAAGTCGGGCTTGCCCATCGCGCCGATATTCCGGCGTCGCAACTCTCGCATGGCGAGCGCCGTGCTCTCGAACTGGCGATCGCTCTGGCGATGCAGCCGAAGCTTCTGGTGCTGGACGAGCCGATGGCCGGCACCGGCCGTGAGGAAAGCGCGCGGCTCGTCACGGCCTTGCAGCGTCTGAAGGGACGTTTCCCGATCGTGCTGGTCGAGCACGACATGCATGCGGTGTTCGCGCTGGCTGATCGCGTGTCGGTGCTGATCTATGGCCGCATCCTCATGACCGGCGATCCGGCCTCCGTCCGCAGCGATCCGAAAGTGATTGCGGCCTATCTCGGCGATGAGACGGCATGACCATGCTCAGCGTTCGCAACCTGCAGGCATCATACGGTCCGGCGCAGGTGTTGTTCGACATCAGTTTTGACGTCGCGTCCGGTGAAGTCGTGACGCTGCTTGGCCGCAACGGCATGGGCAAGACCACGACCATCCATACCATCATGGGACTGGTTGCCGCGCGCGCCGGCGAGGTAATTTTCAATGGCGAGATGGTGACTAACCAGCCGCCCTTCCGCATCGCCCAGCACGGCATCGGCCTTGTGCCGGAGGGCCGGCAGATCTTTCCGGCGCTGAGCGTCGAGGAAAACCTGATCGCGACATCGGCCTCGCGCTTCGGCGCACCGTCATGGACGCTGGAGCGTGTGTACGAATTCTTCCCGCGGCTGAAGGAACGCCGCAACAATATGGGCAACCAGCTCTCGGGCGGCGAGCAGCAGATGCTGGCGATCGGTCGTGCGCTGATGACCAATCCGAAATTGCTGATCCTCGATGAGGCGACTGAGGGCCTTGCGCCGTTGGTGCGCGGCGAGATCTGGGCGTGCCTGTCACGCCTCAAGGCCGATGGGCAATCGATCCTCTTGGTCGACAAGCATCTCGAGCCGATGCTCAAGCTCGCCGAGCGCCATGTGATCGTCGAGCGAGGCTATGTCGTGTGGACCGGCACATCAGACCAGCTGGCGAACGACGCGAATGTGCGGCAGCAGTATTTGATGGTGTGAACAATTGTGATCATGCGCGGGCTTGACCCGCGCATC
>JAEXXW010000137.1 GCA_023405565.1 Pseudomonadota bacterium | reverse complement strand
TTGCGACGAGTCGCATGAAACGCGAAACCGAGCGGGGCTGGGTGAAGGACATCGCCCCGTCCCCTGGAGCAACGCCTGCTACGACAATCAATTACCTCATGAAGAGGCTAATTTTCAATTGCATTCAGCCGTGGCGAATTGATGACGTCGTTTCGCAAAACATCAATTCGATCACTGCGTCGTTGTTCCGGTCGATGTGGTCGCAGGCGTTGTCGCCGCCGCTGCGGAAGCCGGCGGCGCCGCTGGATTAACCCAGCATGAATGAACGCGTGCGTTAACGTTATCCTGCTTCTGCGGTTCGGCCGGTGTCTGCTTCAAAACGCAGCGAAACGCTGCTTGGACATGGCCACCTGGGCATCCGAACCGATCATAAAGATCGAGATGACGGAAGGCGGTATCAAGATCGTTGGCATAGAGACGGCCGACGATGTTTCTGCCGACCCAGACGCATTCCGGATTGCCGGCCGGGCCGCTCAGTTGCTTCGACACTTCGACAAGCTCGTTGACGCGCGGCGCCTCCTTCTTCTGGTCGCCCTGTTGCTGCGGCTGCTGCTTGGCCTTGTCGGCCTGATTCGGGTCGTTCTGCGCCGCGGCAGGTCCTGCCGCGAACGAAAGGGCAAGGCAGAGAGCTGGGAGAGCGTGAGCAAGGCGGAACGACATGATGGCGGATGATCCAAGTGTTACAGGCGGCCGGAAGTGGCTTTTGCACCGGAATCCGGTCAGCAATACGGCCCGGTTTCCGATCGCCTAAGATTTCCGTCTTTCGCCGGATTTGTCCAGCACAACCGGTAAGTTAGTGCTGTCTTACGGAACCATGATGAGAGCGCATTTGTCGCGGAGCCGTTGTTCGTGCCATTGCGGTAAGTGAAGCCAAAGCGTCACCTGACCATGCATGAACAATCATTAAGCCGCGCCGTCGTCCCACTTGCCTTGCTGCTTGCCGTTTCCGCGCTCGTCGCTCTGAACTGGTGGTGGCTCGGCAAGCCCGTTCCGATGCTGGCTGCGGCCCATGCAGGCGAGAAGCTGCAATGCGTGTCCTATGCGCCATTCCGGGGTGAGCAATCGCCCTTGAGCGCCGGAACTTTTATTCAGGCCGCGCAAATCGAGGACGATCTGACCCGCCTCAAGCCGCTGACCGATTGCATCCGTACCTATTCCACCGAGCACGGTCTCGACCAGGTGCCGGCCATTGCCCAGCGCGTCGGGCTGAAGGTGATCCAGGGGCTCTGGCTGTCCAGCCACCCGGAGAAAAACCGCCAGCAGGTCGAAAGCGTGGTGGCTTTGGCCAAGCGTTTCCCGGATGTGATCCAGTCGGTGGTGGTCGGCAACGAGGTGCTGTTGCGTGGGGAGCTGTCAGGTGCCGACGTCGCCAACTTCATCCGCGAGGTGAAGAAACAGGTGTCGATGCCGGTGACCTATGCCGACGTCTGGGAATTCTGGCTGCGCCACCGCGAAGTCTATGACGCGGTCGATTTCGTCACCATCCATATCCTTCCTTATTGGGAGGACCACCCGATCCCGGCCAAGGACGCGGCGGCGCATGTCGGTTCGATCCGCGAGAAGATGGCGGCCGCCTTTCCGAACAAGGACATCCTGATCGGGGAGACCGGCTGGCCGAGTCAGGGGCGCATGCGCGAGGGTGCATTGCCGTCGCTGGTCAACCAGTCGCTCATTCTTCAGGAGATCCTGGCGCTGGCCAAGCAGCGCGGTTACCGCGTCAATGTGATCGAGGCTTTTGACCAGCCCTGGAAACGCCGGCTGGAAGGGACGGTCGGCGGCTATTGGGGACTGTTCGACGATGCGACGCGCCAGCCGAAATTCCAGTGGGGTGCCCCGGTCTCCAATCATCCGCACTGGCTGTCGCAGGCCGCCGTCGGAGTGGCCTTTGTCGTGGTGATCTTCGCGGCGGCCGGCTGGACGCGTCGGCCGGACGACGCCACGCAGATTGGAGGCTGGCTGGCCGTCGCAGCGATCGCGCTGGCGGGCGGGACGATGCTTGGCCTGGCCGTCGAAAAGACGGTTTATGAAAGCCTTGGTCTTGGCGCGTGGCTGCGGTCGGGGGCTTTGGTGGCGCTGGCGGCTTTCGTGCCGATCGCGGCGGCGAGCACTGTCATGCGGGGCGGTGTCGTGCCGTCTTTCGCCGACAGTCTTGCCCGCAATGACCGGAAGTCATCGCGGCCGGATCTTCTGACCGGCCTGCTGATCGCGGCGGTGACGGTTCTTGCTCTTCAGGTCGCGCTCGGTCTCGTCTTCGATCCCCGCTATCGCGACTTCACCTATGCGCCGCTGACGGCAGCCATCGTACCGATTGCCGTGCTGGCGCTGTTCAGCCGCTCGAGCAAGGCAGGACTTGCGGAGACTGTCGCCGCGTCAGTGCTGGTATTGTCGGCGATCTATATCGTCTTCAATGAAAGCTTCGCCAATTGGCAGTCGCTCTGGTTTTGCGCGCTGCTTGTTGTGCTGGCGGTCAGTCTTCGTCTGCGCCGATCGGCGCCGGTCGCGCAAAGCTGACAACCAGAAGTGCGAGCGCAAGACCGGCAAGGCCGGCATTGTACAAAACGACCCCGGCGGCACCGGCCGCCAGAGCGATGGCAAACAGAAACAACGACGGCCGGATCAGGTTGAGCAGGGCGGCCACGAGCGCCACCCAGCCGAAGACGGAATTGTTGAACAGTGCCATGACGACCTGGCGTGTCGTGCAGAGCCAGGTCTGCGCGCCCGCCTGACAGGCAAGACCGACGCTGGTGAGTTCGATCGCGAGATAGCGCAGATACAGCGCATAGCCGAGCGCGAGAAAGCCAATGGTAATGAGCCAGCAGGTTTGCTGAGCCGTCGGGCGGAAGAGTGGTCGGGTTGTCATGCCGTCAATATGACGTGGAGAAACGGGACCGGCAATGTTCGAAGAACGGCCGATGCTCTCACCGCAGGGCGAGCCGCTGTCCATCGAATGTCGCTGGCTGGCAGGGCTGACCCGCAGCGGTAAGCGAGGCGCAGAATTTGGCGGCGACCGCGGCATTGGAGAAGGGGCCGACGATCAGCCGCAGGTCGACCTGGCCACCCTTGCCATCGCGGACGCCGATCACCGGACGCAGGCCATCGAGCAGGGTGGCGTGATTGCGGCGGATCTGGTTCCATGCCGCCCGCATGGCCGCGAGCGTCGCGCCGCCGCCGAGGTCGATGCCGAATTCGGTTCGCGCGGACGCCGTCTGGGCAGGCTCGGTCGGAGGGGTGGTTGTCGTGTCGCGTTCGGGTTGGGCGGTAGAAATAGTCGCGATGGGAGCCGTCGGCTGCGGCGGCGGTATCACGGGTGCCAGTTCGGTCGATGGCGCGATCGGAAACAATTGTTCGGTGGCCGGATTGGGCGGTGCGGTCAGCCGACCGATCGAACCGGTGACGTCTTCGTAATTACGTTCGAGCACGGCCATGCGCGCCAGCAATTGATCGCGATCCTCCGACAAGGTCCGCATCACCTCGGTCAGGTGCGTTGCCTCAATATCGCGAATGTGCTCGCGCCGGGCGGCTTTCTGCTCGCGCTCAAACGCCGTGATTTCGGACGATCCCGTGATCGCGCCATAGGCCGTGGCTATGCGGCTCTGGCCGGTTGCGGTCTGGGTCGCCAAAGCGACCGCAAGCAATGATACGATGGCCGCCGAGCCCCATAAGGCCGGGCGCACCAATCCGCGCAGGTCGAGGCGCAGGTAGGAAACCACAGGACTGGCGCGTTTTGTCACTGGCTTGGGCATCTTCCGGCCACGAATCATATTCCGCAGATGCTAACAGGAAGCCGTCATTAACAGCGGGTTGCAAGCCGAAGGCTTGTGGCTTTCCCGTGCCATTTTGCTCAGCTAAGACGCGCGAAGGATTTGATCGGGAAAGACGAGATGGCGGAACGGACATGCCTTGCAGTTGTGCTTGCAGCGGGGGAGGGCACGCGGATGCGGTCCTCATTGCCAAAAGTGCTGCACGCCATCGGGGGCGAGACACTTTTGAAGCATGTTTTGCGGGCGGTCTCCCAGGCCGGGGCGAAAGCTTGCGCGGTGGTGGTCGGCCCGGATCATGATGCCGTAGCGAAGGAGGCCTTGCGCGTTATCCCCAGCGCCGAAACCGCAAAACAGATGCAAAGGCTCGGGACAGCGCATGCCGTTCTCGCCGCGCGTCCGATTCTCGAACGCGGTTTCGATGACATCCTGATCGTTTTTGCCGACACGCCGCTGGTGCGCGCCGAAACGTTGCAGCGGCTGCGGGATGCCCTGAAGAACGGTGCCGCGGTTGCGGTCGCCGGGTTCACGCCGGCCGATCCGACAGGCTATGGCCGTCTGATCGTCAATGATGGCCAGCTTGTCGCGATCCGCGAACACCATGATGCGAGCGAGGCCGAGCGTGCGATCCGCCTTTGCAATGGCGGGCTGATGGCGCTCGACGGCCGTCACGCGCTCGCGCTGCTCGATCGTATCGACGACAAGAATGCGAAGAAGGAATTCTACCTGACGGACGCTGTCGCGCTGGCGACGCAATCCGGATTGCGCGCGGTTGCGGTCGAGGTCGATGAGGACGATGTGCGCGGCATCAATACCAAGGCACAGCTTGCTGAAGCCGAGGCGGTCTTGCAGCAGCGGCTGCGCGAAGTCGCACTCGATGCCGGTGTGACCATGATTGCGCCGGAGACGGTGTTTCTGTCCGCCGATACCAAGCTTGCCGGCGATGTGACGATCGAGCCCTATGTCGTGTTCGGACCTGGCGTGACGGTGGAGTCGAAAGCCGTCATTCATTCGTTCTCGCATCTCACCGGTGCGCATGTCGGCGAGGGCGCGTTGATCGGGCCTTTTGCGCGGCTGCGGCCGGGTGCGAAGATCGGCAAGGCGGCGCGTATCGGCAATTTCGTCGAGGTGAAGGAAGCCACGATGGAGGATGGTGCCAAGGCCAACCATCTCGCCTATATCGGCGATGGCCGCGTCGGCGAAGGCGCCAATATCGGCGCCGGTACGATCTTCTGCAATTATGATGGTACGTCGAAGCAACGCACTGATGTCGGCAAGCGCGCTTTTGTCGGCTCGAATTCGTCTTTGGTCGCGCCGGTGAAAATCGGTGACGGCGCCTATGTCGGCTCCGGTTCGGTCGTTACCGAAGATGTGCCGGCTGACTCGCTGGTGCTCGGCCGCGTGCGGCAGGTCATTAAGGAAGGCTGGGTATCGCGTTTGCGCAGCCTGAAGACGGTCGGCAAGAAAGAGCACGGTTGAGCGGGACGCAGAACGCCCTACCTGTCATAAGCGGAAACGCTTTTTGATTTCCGCTAACCATAAGATGCCGGTCTAACGACCGATAGATCACGATGACTTTCGATCGAATCGATCGAAAGTCATAAACGTGATCGATTCTAATAGGTTAGAGCATGATGTCTTTCGAAAACCGCTTCACACTTTTCGGCATCATGCTTTAGGGTCGTGTCGGCAGGGGATGAGCACGGATGTGCGGTATTGTAGGAATTCTCGGGCGTGAGCCGGTCGCAGGCCAGTTGGTCGATGCGCTGAAACGTCTCGAATATCGCGGGTATGATTCAGCCGGGGTTGCCACCGTCGAGAATGGTCATCTCGAACGACGCCGCGCCGAAGGCAAGCTGAAGAACCTGCAGGAGCGTCTTGGCCGCGAGCCCCTGTCGGGTCTTGCCGGTATCGGTCATACGCGCTGGGCGACGCACGGCAAGCCGACCGAGAACAACGCGCATCCGCATGCCACCGAACGGCTTGCGGTCGTGCATAATGGCATCATCGAGAATTTTCGCGAGTTGCGCGAGGAGCTTGAGAAAGAAGGCGCAACCTTCGGCACCGAGACCGATACGGAAGTGGTCGCGCATCTTGTGACCGAGGAAATGAAGAAAGGCCGCTCGCCGGTCGATGCCGTGCGCGCGGCTTTGCCGCGTCTGCGCGGCGCCTTCGCGCTCGCCTTCATTTTTGCCGGCGAAGACGATCTGATGATCGGCGCGCGCAAGGGATCGCCGCTGGCGATCGGTCACGGTAGTGGCGAGATGTATCTTGGCTCCGACGCGATCGCGCTCGCGCCCTTCACCGATTCCATTTCCTATCTCGATGAGGGCGACTGGGCTGTCATGACCCGTGACGGCGTCCAGATCTTCGATGTTGCCGGCAATGCGGTGAAACGGCCGGTCATCAAGACCAACAGTGCGGCCTTCCTGCTCGACAAGGGCAACCATCGTCATTTCATGGCGAAGGAAATCCACGAGCAGCCGGAAGTGGTCGCGCATACGCTGTCGCATTACATCGACATGGCGAAGGAAAGCGTGGCCTTGCCCGGCAAGCTGCCATTCGACTGGAAAGATATCGAACGCGTTTCGATCTCGGCTTGCGGCACGGCATACTATGCCGGGCTCGTGGCCAAATACTGGTTCGAGCGCTATGCGCGCCTGCCGGTCGAGATCGATGTCGCCTCCGAATTCCGCTATCGCGAGGCGCCGATGCGCAAGGGCGACCTCGCGCTGTTCGTTTCGCAATCGGGCGAGACCGCCGACACTCTGGCGTCGTTGCGTTACGCGAAGGAGCAGGGACAGCATGTGCTGTCGGTGGTGAATGTGCAGACATCCACCATCGCCCGTGAGAGCGACATCATCATGCCGACGCTGGCCGGTCCGGAAATCGGCGTCGCTTCGACCAAAGCCTTTACCTGCCAGTTGTCCGTGCTCGCCTGTCTTGCCATCGCCGCGGGCCGCGCGCGCGGTACGATCAGCGTGGAAGAGGAACGCAAGCT
>JAEXXW010000725.1 GCA_023405565.1 Pseudomonadota bacterium | reverse complement strand
AATGGCTACGTCACCGCTTACGCGCATGCCAGCGAACTGAACGTCAAGCGCGGCGAGACGGTGAAGCGTGGGCAGGTGCTCGGCAAGTCCGGTCAGACCGGCAACGTGACGTCGCCGCAACTGCATTTCGAGATCCGCAAGGGCGCGACGCCGGTCGATCCGATGCCGCATCTGGCCGCGAACTGATTGCATTGAAAGACTAGGTCGTCGTCATGGCCGGGCTTGTGCCGGCCATCCGCGTCTTTACCGCCGCAACGGACTTCGAGACGTGGATGCCCGGCACAAGGCCGGGCATGACGAAAAAGAAAGAGCCGTATTTCGTGCTTTTCAGCTCAGCCGTATCCCCTGCCGTCCCGCGAGATCCTGAATGAACTGCCAGGCCACACGGCCGGACCGCGAGCCGCGTGTGGTCGACCATTCCAGCGCATCGCGCCGCAGGTCTTCCGCATCGACCGGAATCTTGAAGTGCTTCACATAGCTGTCGATCATGGCCAGGAACTCGTCCTGGCTGCATTTGTGGAAGCCGAGCCACAGACCAAAGCGGTCTGACAGAGAGACTTTCTCTTCGACCGCTTCGCCCGGATTGATCGCGGTCGAACGCTCGTTGTCGATCATGTCGCGCGCCATGAGATGGCGGCGGTTCGATGTGGCATAGAGGATAACGTTGTCGGGCCGTCCCTCGATGCCGCCTTCCAGCACGGCTTTGAGCGACTTGTAGGACGTGTCCTCGCCGTCGAAGGACAGGTCGTCGCAGAACACGATGAAGCGATAAGGCGTCGGGCGCAGCAGCGCCATCAGCGTCGGCAGGCTCTCGATATCCTCGCGGTGGATTTCGATCAGCTTGAGCGTGCCGGTTTTTTTTGAGGCTGCGTTGACGGCTGCGTGCGAGGCTTTCACCAGCGACGACTTGCCCATGCCGCGCGCGCCCCAGAGCAGGGCGTTGTTGGCCGGCAATCCATTCGCGAATCGTTCGGTGTTCTCGATCAGGGTGTCACGGACGCGGTCGATCCCCTTGAGGAGCCCCATCTCGACGCGGTTGACCCTTGGCACCGGTGTCAGGTTGCCATCGGCCTGCCAGACAAAGGCGTCCGCAGCCTTGAAATCGATGTGGTTGCTTGCCTGCGGCGACAGGCGCTCCAGCGCCGTGGCGATGCGGTCGAGCGTTTCCTGATTTAGTGAGATTTGAGGCTGGGGGGCTTGGGAACGGGGCGTCTGACGGGCCGGGCGCTTGGCGGCCCGTATGGCGGTCTTTTTGGCTTTGCGCATGCGGCGGCGCGTCCTCTTGATTGGCGGCGTTGAACCCCATAGCTCTGCCGAAAAAGGCCTGCAAGGCCAGTGATTTGTCTCGTGCTTCCAGCTTTTGGGCTGCGTCCGCCCGCGACATTGCAATTGGGGCGGGCGCCGCTATAGTCCGCGCCGTTTTCGGGCGCGGTGTTCGCGCCGGACCCCTCAAAGAGGCCCGTTCGATGCTTATTACGCCCGCCTATGCGCAGGCCGCCGGTGGCGACAGCTCTTCCATGCTGGTGTCGCTGCTTCCGTTCGTTCTGATCTTCGTCATCATGTACTTTCTGATCCTGCGCCCGCAGCAGAAGCGGGTGAAGCAGCACCAGGAAATGGTGAAGAATGTCCGCCGCGGCGACACGGTCGTCACCTCGGGCGGCCTGATCGGCAAGGTGACCAAGGTGATCGACGACGACCAGATCGAAATCGAGCTGGCCGACGGCGTGAAAGTGCGGCAGGTGCGGGCGATGGTCAGCGACGTGCGCGCCAAGGGCGAGCCGGTGAAGAGTGAGCCGGCCAAGACCGAAGGCTAACAACAGCGGGGCGCGCGGGGCTGATTTGGCGATGGTCCGATATTAATTTATCGAACTGTCGAAGCTCTGGACTATTCGCGATAACGGGTCGGACCCATGCTTTATATTTCCCGCTGGAAGATGCTGGCGATCATCGCGACGACGCTGATCGTCTGCGCATTTGCGATTCCGAACTTCTTCCCCAAGGACGTCGTCAACTCGTGGCCGAAATGGGCCCAGCGCCATATCGTGCTCGGTCTCGACCTGCAGGGCGGCTCGCACATCCTGCTCGAAGTCGATTCGAACGCGGTCCGTCAGGAAAAGGTCAACGCGCTGCGTGATGACGTCCGGCGTGTGATCCGTGAGAACAAGCTGTCGCCGGCCAGCGTGACGGTGAAGGGCAATACGGTCGAAGTTCGTATTCGCGAGGGTGCCGACGCCAAGCTGGCGGCGCAAAAGCTGCAGGAATTGTCGCAGCCGCTCGGCGGTCTGTTGCAGGCGACCGGGCAGCGAAGCGTCGATGTCGTCGATGCCGGTAACGGCGTGTTTCGTCTGACGGTGAGCGAGCCGGCTCTGGTCGAGCGCATCCGGCAATCGGTCGACCAGTCGATCCAGATCATCGAACGCCGCATCAACGAAATTGGCACGGTCGAACCTTCGATCCAGCGCCAGGGCGTGGACCGCGTTCTTGTCCAGGTGCCGGGGCTGCAGGACCCGCAGCGGCTGAAGGAACTGCTCGGCAAGACCGCGAAGCTGACATTTCGCATGGTCGACATGACGACCACGCCGGAACAGGCGCTGCAGGGCCGCGTGCCGCCGGATTCCGAATTGCTCTATGGCAGCGCCTCCGAAGG
>JAEXXW010000724.1 GCA_023405565.1 Pseudomonadota bacterium | reverse complement strand
CGACCGGTAACAGCGACCGATCTGCCGACAAGACAGAACAGATTTCGAAGGTTAGTCGCGTTTGATTGCACCAGGCACGAGCGCCGCGCCAAGTTGCGGTGTCGGCCGCTGCCTGTGCGGACCGAAGCCGGGCGGGCCGCCAGGCCCAAAGCCAGCCCCCGGTGGCGGCGGGGGTCGTCCAAACATCTCCTGCGTCTCGACAGCATGACGATTAACGCCGATGACCATCGCCGCATCATAGCAATCGGCATCCTCCCTGATGCTGCAGAAAGACGTGAAACCGCCGCCGCTTTCTTTCAGCACGCCGTCGGTGGCATTCACCGTGTCGCGCTTCAGTTTGCGCTTATTGTAAGGTGCAACATTGGCGTAGATGAATTCGCTGAGCGCATCCGGAAAATAGATCTGGCCGGTCAACACGCTCTTGTCGCCGATGAAGACACGGAAATGGACATGCGGCGCGCGCCCCTCATACCAGCCGGGGTAGAGCGTGCGGAACGTGGCCAGTCCGGTTTCATCGGTGAATTGCGTGCCACGCAGAAAGGCCTGCCCCTTGGTCGAAACATTCCGGTCATCACCTTGGCCATCATAGCCGGAATAATATCCGATCGCGTCGGCATGCCACACATCAACGCGTGCGCCTTTCAGCGGCATGCAATCGTCAGCCCCGATCACCTGAAGACGGAGCCGCAACGGCACACCAGTTCTGGTTTCCGTGATGTCGGCGCGGACCAGTTCGGGGGCGAAGTAATAGGGCCCCTCGACCGCGCGTGGCGTCAGCAAGCACAGCTTGTCCGCAACGATGAGTGGGATCGAAGTATTTTGCGCGAGAGCCTGACCCGCGGCAAACGGGCCAGTTGCGGTCGCAACGACGGCGCCCAATGCGTGGCGCCGCGACCATAACTTTGATGTCATCGAATCCGTAACTGCTCAGTATCACCACCCGCATTGGAACAATGCCATCAAAATATGGCCGGTTGATGATTTTTGACGGGTCAGTGCGCCGGCCGCGGTCCGTCATCCTCGATCCAGTCGTCGTCATCGGACGACAGGATGTTGCGGACTTTCGATTTTGTCCTTGGACTGCCGCCAAGCGATGCACGGCGGGTCTTGCTTACCGAACCGGTCACGCCGGAATCCGGCCGCCAGGCATAGCCACGTTCTTTCGCCACACGCGCGGCGACGACATCGCCCGGTATCTGATCGGGATTGCAGATCCTGTTGCCGCTCGCACGCCGCATCAGATCGACATGGATATGGTCGTAGTGAAAGCGATTGGAGCCCGGCGCCAGCACCGTGTTGAACTGGTCGCAGGCCGCGCCCTGCACATCGCGCAGAAAGCCCTGCTCTTCCGGCGAACCGCGCCAGCCGTCCTTCACCGTAATGCGCCGGCCATCCGCCAGGACAAATGATGCGATATCGAGTGCATTGCCAAAGGCGTGTTCGGAAATGCGTGCGCCCGGCTGTCCGTTCATCCCGCGGCAGGAATAGGCTGAAATCTGCCTGATCTCCGTGACCGGCTGACGAAACCAGCGTTGCGCGGCCGGCTGCACCGAATCCAGAATCCAGCGATCGAGCGCCGACACGATCGGGCAGGCCAGCGTCGCAGCCGGCTTGATCTCCACCGGGCCCATTGCGGCCACGGCACCGCCGAGCGGTACGGACACGGGCGCTTGCGATGGCATGCCGCGGAATGGTGGCTGCTGCGGCGAACGCTGCATCGCCTGAGACGTCGCGCGCACAGTGCGCGGCGGCGCCGCCTCATCATCGAGCGGCGGCGGCGTATCGTAAACCGAGGAGCGCGATGCCGCCGGCTGCGCGTCGGGCGAGCCGGCACGATCATAGTAACTGCCATTCGCCAATGGCGTGATCGGCATCGGTGCGCCCGCGCCGGATGAATCCATGCCGGACGATGATGATGGATACAGCGGCTGGCGCTGCACCGGCGCTGGCCGCATCGGATTCGAATATTGCTGCTCGCCGGGATAGGCCTGACGCGACGATGGCGGCGGCGCGTAACGCGGTTCTTGGCGCGGCTCGCTCGTCACCGGCCAGCGTTGCGGCCCGGCATTCGGCACGTCGCCGGGCGGCCGCAACCCTTCCGAATAACTCATCATCGGACTATCGCCGAGGGCCGCGACCTTCATCGGGAAATCGGCACCGCAGATGCCCGGCCCATTGATCGGCTGAATACGAACGATGGTGCCGCTTTCCTTCACCGCGCCCGATTTCAGACAGGCGATCTCGGCGTCCTTGCGCCACGGATCGCGCTGCATGAAGTAATGGCCGGCGCAGCCCGCCAGCGCGAGCACGCACGACACGCCAATCAATACACGCCACTGTTTACGCAACGTCCGCACCATGAAGCGGACAATGCGAAGCCGACCGTTAACGGGTCATCAACCGCATCCGAACGGTATTTCTTATCGTTACCAAAATATCACTCCCGAAGCCGGCGGACTTGATCCGGTCGTTGGCTTGCGGTCACATCGGCGCAAAAAGCCGGGAGGGAGACGATGGATTGGCGGGTCCGGGGGCTGACGGCCGTGTTCATGACCGCCGTGATGGTGG
>JAEXXW010000709.1 GCA_023405565.1 Pseudomonadota bacterium | reverse complement strand
CCCGCGCCCGGCGCTCCGGATGGTTCGACACCCAGTGTCTTCATGCGCGTCTGAACGTCGGGCAAAGCCACAATCCGCCTGACCTCGCTTTCCAGCTTTTTAACAACGTCAGGCGGCGTGCCGGCAGGCGCGAACAAGGCCGACCACAAGCCCATATCGAAGCCGGGCACACCGGATTCAGCGACCGTGGGGACATCTGGCAAACTGGGCAACCGCTTCGCCGTCGTCACCGCAAGCGCCTTGAGCTTGCCCGCCTGGATCTGTGGAAGAACCGCTGCCACGTCACCGAAGGTGAAGGCGACTTCGTTGCCGACAACGCCCAGAACGGCCGGTGCGCTGCCGCGATACGGCACGTTCAGGAATCTGGCTCCAGCCTGCTGCGCGAAATGCTCCGTCACGATCTGGAACGACGACGCGGCGGAGCTATAGCTCACCTCCCCCGGCTTCGCTTTCGCCATGGCAATCAATTCCGCCAGATTCTTCACCGGCACGGACGGATGCGCCGCAACGATCAACGGAAAATAGCCGATCATGGCGATCGGCGTGAAATCCTTCACCGGATCGTAGCTCACGGATTTAAGCAGCACCGGATTGACGGTCATCGCACTGCTCGGTCCGACCAGCAACGTCAGCCCATCCGGGGCCGCGCGCTTGACAGTGTCGACGGCTATGACGCCGCTGGCTCCCGGCCGGTTCTCAACGATGAACGGCTTGCCGAAGGTCTCCTGCAACTTCTCGGCGAGGATACGCGCCAGAATGTCGTTGCCGCCTCCCGGCGCAAAGCCGACGGTCAGCTTCACTGTCCCCGAAGGATAGCTGTCCTGGGCTTTCGCCGGGACCAGCAGGCCGACAATGGCGACAACAAGATACGGGATCAGGCGGATTGCAATCATCACACGTTCCTTCAATCGATCATTCAATACCGTAACGGCCGGGAGCAATGATGCCGTTCGGGTCCAGGGCTTTCTTGATCGCCTGACAGGCCTGCACGATCTCCGGCGTACGCTGCGCCTGATGATAGGCCTGATAGACGGTCGGCGAACGGCCGACAAAAATACCCTGGTCGCGAAACGCATCGGCCATGGCGCGATAACAGCGATCGGCGCCTGCAGCTTCTTCCGGATTGTCGCGATTGTAGATGATCGCGTGCACGCTGCGCGCAAAGCGCGGGCCGCACACATAAGACGCCATGTAGTCGAGGCCGTTGGCCTTGGCGATGGCTCGGCATTGCCGTTGAAGGTCATTGACGGCCGATCCGATCATCGGCGCGCCCGGCGTCAGCCAGATCGCACCATCGCCGGGACGCCACTTCAGCATCCCGAGTTCGCCGGCGGCCGGCTTCCCGGAATTGGAATTCACCGCCGCCTGGAAATGGGGCAATCCCCTTGCTTCTTCATCCGAGATGTAACGCGCTTTACCGGACGCCTCGAAATGCTTGCGCACCCGCTCAAGGGCCTGCGCGGTGGCCATTTCGCTTTCGCCATAAATCGCCCCCGACACCGTCCATGATCCGACGCCATAGCGCTTCTGCAACGCGCGGCGCTCATCGTCGGTCAGCGGAGTGCAATTCTCGCTGTCGCTGCGCGGATGCCGTTCCTGCGATGAGAGCAAATACAGATCATTGGTAGCGCGGATCAGTGTCGCGACCTGATTGCCGGCCTTGATCGGCCGGATCAGATCGATGATCTCGCCGAGATCCTCGTCATCCGGGAAGGCGAAGAAGAACAGCCGGATATGTTTGGGGCGTCGCAACAGCCAAATGCCCGCACGCGTGACGATGCCGAAATTGGACTGCGTGAACAGGCCGTCGAGGGCGGGCCCGAAGCTGTACTTCGTCACATGCCAGTTCGGGTGCGATTCCACATCGAGACCACCGTCGCCGGTACGGATCACATCTCCCGTCCCGAGCACGGCTTCGATACCACAGAGATTGTCGAAATGATTGCCGGCCGGTCCACTGCCGCCGCCCTTGTCGAGCGAATTGCCGAGCACACTTCCATCCGGCGGACCCGCGGTCGGCGAGATCATCATGGTCGAACCGCGCCGCTCCAACTCGGTGTAGAGCATGTCGAATGTAACCCCCGGCTCGACCACACAGAAGCCGAGGTCCTCGTTGATTTCCAGTATCCGCTTCATCCGCCGGCCAAGGTCCATGACCACCTGCCCGGAGCGCATCGGTGCGCGCGAACCGAGACCAAGATTGCGGCCCATGCTGATCGGAAACAGCGGCACCCTGTGCTCGTTGGCAAGACGCACCATCGCCTGAACGGCTTCGGTCGAGTCCGGAAACAGGACCGCGCTCGGGATATAGTCTGCGTCCGGCAATGTGTGCCGCCCGTAAGTAGCGCATTGCTCGGCATCCGCCGATACGGATTGCGCTCCAAGCGAGCGTGTGACCGCCTCGACATAGGCAGCGATTGAATGAGGATCGATTGAAGACGAAGGCATGGTTCCGGCACCAAACATTATTCAGTGCGTGACTGTAAAACAGCGTGGGCCAAAGTCTTGTCTGACAGCGCCAATAACTTGCGCCACAGCGCCAATCGCGGCAGCCGACCCCACAAAAGAAAAAGCCCCGCTTGCGCGGGGCTTCATGGTGGTAGGCCAGTTTATATTCCACGTCTCAGCGCGCAGGGATCTGCAGAAATTCGGTGACCTGCTCCTTGGTCATCGGAGCGTCGAGGAATTTCAGCTTCACCGCATCGGTGATCGCACCGTCGAGGTCGGCCATCTTGTCGCTTTGCATCGCGTCCTTCGGATGGAATTCGGCGATCGACTCTTTCAACAGACCTTCATCAGCCTTGATCTTCTGCGCATACATCGAAATGGCCTTCGGATCGGAATACATCCAGTCCACGCTTTCACGGTAGGCCTTCACGAAACGCATGATCGCGTCTTTCTTGTTCTTCAGCGCATCGGCGTTGACGATGATCGCGCGCACCGTCTGCCCTTTGAGGGAAGGCACATCGCTGCCGCGCAGAACGATGCGGATCTTGCCGTCCTTGATCTCCCTTACACCGAAGGGAGGCGCTGCCCAGCCAATATCGATCTGCCCGCTCATGACAGAGGTCAACGTCCCGGGAGGGCTGCCCGTCGCCGTCGGCTTCGCCTTCACACCCAGCTCTTGAGCGAAGGCAAGAACGAGATTGTTACTGGACGAACCATTGGTCGAATAGGCGATCGTGTTCTTGTCGGTGATGTCTTTCACCGTCTTGATCGGGGAATCCGCCTTCACGTACCAATAGAGATCACCGGTACCTGTGAAGCCCGGCAGCAGAATGCGCACCGGAGCGCCCTTCGCAAAAGCGCGCATCGCGCCGGCCACACCAACACCGACGCCAATATCGGCGCTGCCGGAGATCACCGCCTGGATGGTTTCACCGGCGCCCTGCGTGCCGACCGCCTCCAGCTTCAGATTATGCTTGGCAAAAATCCCTGCATCCTGACCGAGCGTCGGCGGTTGATTTTCCCAATTGTTGATCTGGCCGATTGCGACCTTCAGCGCGTCCTGCGCGAATGATGGCGCGCTCGCTAGCGTAACGAGTATCGCTGCGCCGACCAGCGCCTTGGCAGACTTCATCGTTTTCTCCCTTTAGTCTTTTTTGCTTTCGCTTTTGCAACGCTAGCACGCTTGCGGCTCGCGCCAACGGACTTTTTGCCGCTACTGCGCCTGGTCCGAATGCCATTGCCGGCTTTTTCGAGGCGTGACGTCCAGTATTCCCATGTCCTGAAACTGGATGTCGGCATGGAATGGATTTGCGCGGATTTCTCGACTTCGCCCGGACGCAACGGCGAGACGTTTCCAAGCATCTTGGCCAGGAATTGATACTCAGCATTACGGCACGAATAGATAGCCCGGAAAACCAGTTCCTGGACACTGGAGCCCACCACCGTCGCGCCATGGCTCTTCATCAGAACCAGTGGCGCCTTGCCGAGCGCACGCGCAAGCGAAGCGCCCTCTTCCGGTTTGACCAGCAGCAGATTGGTGTCGCCGAACTCGTCATATTGGTCCCAGAACGGAACCTTCTGGCCGACGATCGCGCCCAGATGCATCACCGGCTGCAATTCCACTCCGGCGATGACGAAGGGCATCACGGCGGGAGCATGATGATGCACCACCGCCATGACATCGG
>JAEXXW010000647.1 GCA_023405565.1 Pseudomonadota bacterium | reverse complement strand
TCGTGCGATTCGAGAAGGATTGATGCGGCGTTCGACGTTGGACCTTTGAAAGAGCAGCGAAGCGGGCGCATGATCGGTAATCAGACGTCAACACTTGCGGTGACGCAAAGCGAGAACGAAGCCAATACCGAAGACCACCTGCAGGTATCCACCGCGATCCTGACTCGTTTTCTGTCATCCCTTGGATTGCCCGAGCTCATCGTCTTTTGCGGCGGCCTTCTGTTGACGACGTCCTGCACGTGGCTCGCCATCGCGCAAGGGGCGGGCGTTCCGATGGCATTGATGACCGGCTATTGCTCGCTCGTGGCGACAATCGCGCTCGTTGTCGTCTTTCATGTCCTCAAGAATCCGCCGGCACAGGTCGCGCCTGTTGCGGTGGCCGCCGTTTCCCAGCAACCGAACTATTCCGCGTGGAAGCTTGTCAGCCAGCTGAATATCGCCAACGCCTCGCGCCTGTGGTGCGATATCGAGCCCGGGCATCCTTATTCGCGTGAATCGATGGCCTGGGCGACGGCCATGATCGATGCAATCAAGACCGGGGCGCTGCCGATCGTCAGCAAGCCGAATGCCACCAAGGACGTGATCGAACGCGAGCGTGCCAATCCGACATGGCACACCGAGATCACCCGGGAGGCGTTGCAGTCCTGGGCCAAGGCGAACGGCCACAATCCGGAATTCCTGCGGCAATAAGAGGCTGCTCGTTCAGCCGCGCCCGCTCGATCACGCGGAGCAGGGTATATTGCTTTGATATGGGTTCTATTGCCTGGATGCGGGCTCGCCATGTCGTTTGCGGCCTCAAGGCCCGCGTTCATCTCATTCCTGACGTCTCCTGTCAGGGAGCTATCAGCTGCAGGTTTGTAGTCTCGGGCATCAACCTCGTGATGGGAGGTATCAATGCCCGCTGTTCTGCTTCTGCTGTTTTTCCTCGTTCCCGCCGCGGTTGCGCTGACCGCTGATTTGAGCCACTTCGTCATCTTCGTTATCCTCGCCTGTGTGCTGGCCGGGGTCCTCGAGACGGCGCCGGACGAAGACGGGGCCACGAGCTCACATGGACATCGCCAGCGACATGAGCCCGTTGAGGCCGGCTTGGCCGAGCAGCGGCAGCGCGCATTGATCGTTCGCAAGGAGCAGGATGCGACATGCCGTTTCGCTTCATAACAATTGCATTGCTGCTGGCGGCGATCGCAACTACCGTTGTCGCGCCACACGCGCTCGGCAAAGACAAAGGCTGTGGCCGCAATCAGGATTGCGCACTCAACGCATTCAAAAGCGGGGACATCCGTCCGCTGTCGGAGGTTTTGTCGGTCGCGCTGGAAAAAGTCCCGGGCGAGGTGGTCAAGGTCGAGCTGGATAAGGAAGACGATATCTGGGTCTATGAGGTCAAGATCCTGACCTCGTCCGGCCGCCGGAAGGAAGTCGAGATCAACGCGAAAACGCTCGATATCATCAAGATAGACTGACGTGCGGATATTGATTGTCGAAGACGAGCCGCGGATCGCCGCCGACCTGAAATCGGCCCTTGAGACCGCCAATTACGCCATCGACCTTGTCGCCGATGGCGATGACGCCTGGTTCAAGGGCGAAACGGAAGACTACGACGCGATCATTCTCGATCTCGGTCTGCCGCGCCTCGACGGAATATCCGTTCTCAAAAAGCTGCGGCATGCGGGCGTCGCAACGCCGGTTCTGATCCTGACCGCGCGCGATGGCTGGCGCGAGAAAGTCAACGGCATCGATGCCGGCGCTGACGACTATCTGACCAAACCGTTCCAGATGGAAGAATTGATGGCGCGGCTGCGCGCGATCACCCGTCGCGCAGCGGGACAGGCTGCAACCGTTGTCAAGGCAGGCCCGCTGGAACTCGACACGGTGACGCGGCGTGTCACGATGGAGGGGCGGGAACTGACGTTATCCGGTATGGAATATCGTCTTCTGTCCTATCTGCTGCTTCATCGCGGCCGGATCATGTCGCAAGGCGAATTGCTGGACCACATTCATTCCGGCGACACCGATCGGAACATCAATTCGGTGGAGGCGCTGATCGCCCGGCTTCGCAAGAAAATCGGCCCATCGCTGATCGAGACCCGCAGAGGCCACGGCTATTGCATTCCGAACGAGCCGTCATGAGAGCCCGTTCGCTCTTCTTTCGCTTCAGCATGGCAGCGGCGGTCCTGATCCTGCTGGCACTGACGCTGGCCGGTTTCGGTCTTCGACAGATTTTCAACACGGAGATCGAGCGGCGTGTTGGTGCCGAACTGAGCCAGATCGTCAAAACCGTTGCGGCGCAGGTACGGATTGATCCGGATGGGACCCTCGCGCTCGATGCGACGCTGCCGGATCCCCGCTTCGATGTTCCCTATAGCGGGATCTATTGGCAGGCCGGGACGACCGATGGCCGAACCGTCCGTTCCAGATCGCTCTGGGACTTTGTGCTCACCGTTCCGCAAACAGATGAGGACGGGCAGCGTCATCTTGCGACGATGCAAGGGCCGAACCGTTCGACATTATTGTCAGTGGCGCAACGTGTGCTTGTCTCATCCGGCACGAAAGAGATTCCGATCTGGATCATTGCGGCGCTGGACAAGAATGACCTGCTCATGCCGCAGCAGGCCTTCTTCAGGATTCTGGTGGTCTCGCTGGTTGCGCTCGGTATCATCCTTGTCGCTGCGATGAGTTTCTTTATCCGTCTCGCGCTGCGTCCATTCGACGAATTGGGGCAGGGGCTGAGAGCGGTTCATGCCGGATCGAGCCGCGCATTGACCGGCGACTTTCCAAGCGAAGTGCAGCCCGTCGTCGATGACCTGAACAAGCTGATTGCGTTTCAGGATGCCGCTGTCGATCGTGCGGTGGCACAGGCCAGCGATCTTGCTCACGGTCTCAAGACGCCGCTCGCGGTGTTGAATGCGACGGCGCGTCAGGCCGGGGCGGATGGCCGCAAGGACATCGGCTCCGTGATCGAAGAGCAGACCGGCCTGATGCAGCGCCATGTCGATCGCGTGCTGGCCCGCGCACGGGCCGGCATTGCCGCAGCGCTGGGCCGTCAGCGGATCGAGATCGCTCCGGTTGCCGAGAAAGTCGTCCGCGCGTTCAAACGTTTGCCCGACACACGGAGCTTGCATTGGGACTGCCGCATCCCGCGGACAGCGACATTTCCGGGAGAGGAGGCTGATCTTCTCGAGATGCTGGGCAATCTTCTCGACAATGCCCGCAAATGGGCCAAAGCAGAAATCCGTCTGGTGGTGACACACGACACCAACGCCGTGACGCTTGTCGTTGAAGATGATGGGCCCGGCATTCTCGCGGAGAGACGGTCCGAGATTGCGCGTGGGCGCCGCTGGGATGAAACGACGCCAGGATCCGGATTTGGATTGGCGATTACACGCGATCTTGCCGAGGGCTATCGCGGTGTGCTGCGCCTTGACACCTCGGACCTGGGAGGATTGAGGGGCAGCGTCACCATTCCGATGTCTGGACAATAATCGAAGGTCAGGCCGCAGCGAACCTTGATGCCTCTGGCACGGCATCCGTTCGTCACATGTTTATGGAAGAAGGAGTGCCTGGCTCCGCGGGTAGGATTCGAACCTACGACCGATCGGTTAACAGCCGATTGCTCTACCACTGAGCTACCGCGGAATGTGGCGCGGCTATAACAAAGCTGCCGCGGATTGCAAAGCTTCGATGTTGATATCGACTGTGATTTTGGCGTTTTGCGCCGAAATCGTCAGCTTCACGACACCGATGCAGTGAATCTGGAGGCCACGCCCGGAATCGAACCGGGGTGCAAGGATTTGCAGTCCTCTGCGTAACCACTCCGCCACGTGGCCTTCAGGCGGTCGTCATATAGGACGCTCTGCACGGCGGCAACACATGGAACGCGAGATTGCGTCTTGTTTCCTGCCATATCTTGCGTTTTCGCTTCCGCTGCCGCAGAAGCGGCACAATCAATGCCTCTCGCAACGCTTTCCGGATGGTTCGATGGCCGATTTCGCAACCTTGCGCCGTACGATGGTGGACACGCAGATTCGTCCCGCCGACGTGACCGACCGCGCGATTATTCACGCCATGCTCGAAACGCCGCGCGAAGTCTTCGTGCCACAATCGTCGGCCGGCCTGGCTTATCTCGATCTCGATCTGCCGGTGGGCGGAAGCGGTCGCCGGCTGTTGCAGCCCATGGTCCTGGCCAAAATGCTTCAGGCCCTGAATATCGATCCACAGGACCGCGCCCTCGATGTGGGGTGCGCCACGGGCTATGCGGCTGCGCTTCTGTCGCAACTGGTGGCGTCGGTCGTGGCGCTGGAGGAGGATGCAGATCTTCTCCGTGCGGCAAAGACGACGCTGGCTCAGGCCGCTAATGTTGAGGTGGTCCAAGGGACTTTAGTAAATGGATACCGTTCCGGCGGACCCTACGATGTCATTCTCGTCGAGGGCTGCATCGCGGTCGAGCCCGCGCAATTGTGCGAGCAGCTTGTCGACGGTGGGCGGCTGGTCTGTATTCTGGGAACCGGCCCCGCGACAAAGGTCACTTTGTACCTGCGCGAGGGGGACGATCTGACCCGGCAAGCCATTTTTGATGCCTTTGGGACGCCTTTGCCGGGTTTCGCCCGGCCGGAGGCTTTCACTTTCTGACCCGGCTGGGACACCTGTCACCCGAAATACTCAGTGCCAAGCTTTCGGTGTGTTCAGACCGGCTAGGGACTTTAAATATTTAGCATATCCCGGATATAGTTCCCAAATGGTTGAGGCTCGGTGAGTCTGTCGCGGGGGCGATGGACCCGGGATGTTTGGGGTGAGGGGGGAAGCGTTTTGAGGATATCCGTCTGGCATGCGGGACGATACGTGCTGGCCGCCGCATGCGTGATGGCCTCGGGATCGGTCTATGCCGATAATCTGGAAACAGCTCTCATCCAAGCTTACCAGAACAATCCGCAGGTCAATGCTCAACGTGCATTGGTGCGCGCGACCGACGAAGCGGTCCCGCAGGCCTTGTCCGGCTATCGCCCCCAGATCAGCGCCAGTGGTAATTGGGGCGTGCAGTGGACCGATACTACGGTCAATCAGCAGAACGCGCTTGGTGGAACCGTACGGGGACGAAGCTCATCCCGGACCTATCCGGCCGGGTATGGCGCGACACTGACGCAGAACGTCTTCAACGGCTTTCGGACTGCCAATCAGACACGACAG
>JAEXXW010000638.1 GCA_023405565.1 Pseudomonadota bacterium | reverse complement strand
AGGAAGGCTAACACGCGAAAAGGGGGGCGAACACCCATGTCGGCGGGTCTTCCCACATCGCGAAAAAAGGTTCTGTTAACTGTGCAGAAAGCGCGCACGAGTAAGACAATCCGGCCCTTTTGGGAGGGGACGCGATGCTGGATGCCTTGGCCGGGACCGCACCGGGAATAAACGGGTATGCCGTATTAGTGCCGCTAACGATTCTGCTCGCCGGCATGTTGATCGTGCTCGCCAGCGCCTGGTTCCGTCTGCGGCGGCAGAACACCAGACTGACGCTGGCGCTGAGCAACACGCCGCTCGGTCTGTGCATGTGGGATTCGTCCGGCAAGCTTCTGATCTGCAACGAGCGCTACATCACCATGTATGGCATGTCGGCCGATGTCGTACGGCCGGGACGGGCGCTGCGTGATATCCTGAAACACCGTGCGGGGGTTGGAAACTTCAGTGGTGATGCCGATCGCTATGTCGCCGACATCATGAAGCGGGTCGCATCGCGCAAGGGCGGCATTTACAACACCACCTCCATCGACGGCCGCACGATTGCGGTGACAGAAGAGCCGATGCGGGACGGCAGTTGGGTTGCGACGCATCAGGACGTGACGGAACAGCGGAAACTGGAGCAGGAACGTGCCGCCCACGCGACAAACGAACAACGTCGTGCGCTGATCGAGGATGCGATCGCATCCTTCCGTAGCAGCATGGAGAATGTGCTGCGTACGGTGAATGACGGCGCCGCCGCCATGAAGCTGACCGCCAGTTCGCTCTTTGCGTCATCGGGCCAGACATCGCAGCGCGCGCAAAGCGCCCTGCAAGCCTCGAATGAGGCATCGACCAACGTTGCCACCGCCGCCGCTGCGGCCGACGAGATGGCCTCATCGATCGGCGAAATCAGCCGTCAGCTGGTTCAGACGACAGACGTCGTGCGCCAGGCGGTGCACGAAGCGCGATCGACCAACGACAACATCCAGAGCCTTGCCAATGCGGCGCAAAAGATTGGCGATGTCGTCGAACTAATCCGCACCATTGCCGGCCAGACCAATCTCCTGGCTCTGAACGCCACGATCGAAGCCGCGCGCGCCGGCGAGGCCGGGCGTGGATTTTCTGTCGTGGCCTCGGAAGTGAAATCACTCGCCGTGCAGACCGCCAAAGCGACCGAGGACATCTCAAGCCAGATTCTGTCGGTCCAGGCGTCGACCGGCAGCGCCGTCGACGCGATCGCACGCATCACCGAACGCATGCAGGAAATCGAGGTTTTCTCGTCGGCTGTCGCCGCCGCGGTGGAGCAGCAGAACGCTGTGACCGGCGAAATTTCACACAATGTTTCGAGCGCGGCAAACGGCACGAACGATGTCGTCGCCGTCCTTGATCAGGTCGCGCGTGCGGCGACCGACACCCGCACCACCGCAGAGACCGTGCTCAGTTCCTCCGAAGCAGTGGAGAAAGCCGTCGCCAATATGCGGGGTGAAGTCGAAAACTTCCTGAAGAAGGTGGCGGTGTGATCGGTCATTGCCAGGCTTGACCCGGCAATCCATCCTACGAAGATGATGGATGCGCGGGTCATAAGGCGTCAATGACGCCGTCTACAACGGCTATGCCCGCGCATGACAAACTCACGCCTGGCTCGCCACTTCCTTGCCGAGCGCCGCCTGCGCCGCTGCAAGGCGCGCGATCGGCGTGCGGAACGGCGAGCACGAGACATAATCGAGCTCGACCTCGTGACAGAAAGCGACCGATGCCGGATCGCCGCCATGTTCGCCACAGATGCCGACCTTCAGCTTCGGCTGCACGCGGCGGCCACGCTCGACGCCGATCTTCACCAGTTCGCCGACGCCTTCGCGGTCGATCGACACGAACGGATCGGCGGGAACGATACCGCGCGCTGTGTAGGTCGTCAGGAAGCTCGCCGCATCGTCACGGCTGATGCCGAAGGTGGTCTGCGTCAGGTCGTTGGTGCCGAACGAGAAGAATTCGGCGCCGCCCTCGCCTTCGGCGATCTTGTCGGCCATCAGCGAGGCCCGCGGCAACTCGATCATGGTGCCGACCTGATAATCGAGCGTGACGCCCTTCTCCTTCGACACGGCTTCGGCCATCGCATCGATGCGGGCCTTGACGATGTCGAATTCGGCGCGCGTGGCGATCAGCGGCACCATCACTTCCGGCACCACCGGCTGGCCGGTCTTCTTGCCGGCCTCGGCTGCGGCTTCGAAGATCGCACGCGCCTGCATCTCGGCGATTTCCGGATAGGCGATGGCGATGCGGCAACCGCGGAATCCGAGCATCGGGTTGAACTCCGACAACTCGGCTGCACGGTTCTTGATCTTCTGCGGATCGGTGCCGATGGCCTTGGCGACCTCGGCGATTTCCGCGTCGCCATGCGGCAGGAATTCATGCAGCGGCGGATCGAGCAGACGGATCGTGACCGGCAGGCCTCTCATGATCTCGAACAGCTCGACAAAATCGCCGCGTTGCATCGGCAGGATTTTGGCCAGCGCCGCGCGCCGGGCCTTTTCGCTGTCGGCGAGAATCATCTCGCGCACCGCCTGAATGCGGTCCGCCTCGAAGAACATGTGCTCGGTACGGCACAGGCCGATGCCTTCGGCGCCGTATTTCAGCGCTGTGCGTGCGTCCGCGGGCGTATCGGCATTGGCACGGACGCCGAGCCGGCGGGCCTTGTCGGCCCATGACATCAGCGTGGCGAATTCACCGGACAATTCCGGCTCGATCATCTTCACCTGACCGACCAGCACCTGGCCGGTCGAACCATCGATGGTGACGATATCGCCTTGTTTCAGCGTCTGGCCAGCCACTGTCATCGTCTTGGCGTTATAGTCGACACGCAGCGATCCCGCGCCAGAGACGCAGGGCTTGCCCATGCCGCGCGCGACCACGGCAGCGTGCGAAGTCATGCCACCGCGCGTCGTCAGGATGCCTTCGGCGGCATGCATGCCGTGAATGTCTTCGGGACTCGTCTCGACGCGTACCAGAATGACCTTGCGGCCTTTTTCCTTCAGCGCCTCGGCTTCTTCGGATGTGAACACGATCTCACCCGAAGCTGCACCCGGCGAAGCCGGCAAGCCGGTCGCCAGAATCTTGCGCTCGGCTTTCGGATCGATGGTCGGATGCAGCAACTGGTCGAGCGAGGCCGGATCGATGCGCGTGACCGCCTCTTCCTGGGTGATAAGACCTTCGCTGGCGAGTTCGACCGCGATCTTCAGCGCCGCCTTGGCAGTGCGCTTGCCGGATCGCGTCTGCAGCATCCAGAGCTTGTTCTGTTCGATGGTGAACTCGAGATCCTGCATGTCGCGGTAATGCTTCTCGAGCGTACCGTAGATGCGGGTCAGTTCGGCGAAAGCCTCCGGCATCGCATTTTCCAGCGACGGCTTGTCGGAGCCCGCTTCCTTGCGTGCATCCTCGGTGATTTCCTGCGGCGTGCGAATGCCGGCGACGACATCCTCGCCCTGCGCATTGATCAGGAAT
Organism: Pseudomonadota bacterium; assembly: GCA_023405565.1. Lineage (GTDB taxonomy): Bacteria > Pseudomonadota > Alphaproteobacteria > Rhizobiales > Xanthobacteraceae > Pseudorhodoplanes. The sequence goes on along the minus strand of JAEXXW010000638.1, from coordinate 6,166 downwards.
TCGCCGTACAGCTTCTTCTCGCCGGTCGACGGATTGCGCGTGAAGGCAACGCCGGTGGCGGAATCATCGCCCATATTGCCGAACACCATCGCCTGCACGTTGACGGCGGTGCCCCAGCTTTCCGGGATGTTGTGCAGGCGGCGATAGGTCTTGGCGCGCGCATTCATCCACGAGCCGAACACGGCGCCGATCGCGCCCCACAATTGCTCCTTCGGGTCCTGCGGAAACGGCTTGCCGTTCTCTTCTTCGACGCGGGCCTTGTAGAGACCGACGAGCTTCTTCCAGTCGTCGGCGGTCAATTCGGTATCGAGCGTGTAGCCGTTCGCATCCTTGTGCTCTTCAAGAATGTCCTCGAAGAGATGGTGTTCGAGACCGAGCACGACATTCGAATACATCGTGATGAAGCGGCGATAGGAATCGTAGGCGAAACGCGGATCGCCGGACTTCGTCGCCAGCGCCTCGACGGTCTCGTCGTTCAGGCCGAGATTGAGCACGGTATCCATCATGCCCGGCATCGAGGCCCGCGCGCCGGACCGCACCGACACCAGAAGCGGGTTGACCTTGTCGCCGAATGTCTTGCCGGTCAGCTTGCCGACTGCGGCCAGAGCGGTATCGACCTCGCCGGTCAATTCCTTCGGGTAGGTCTCGCCATGGGCGTAAAAATAGGTGCAGACCTCAGTGGTGATGGTAAAGCCCGGCGGAACCGGCAGGCCGAGATTGGCCATTTCGGCCAGGTTCGCGCCCTTGCCGCCGAGGAGGTTCTTCATATCCGCCTTGCCTTCGGCCTTGCCACCGCCGAAGCCGTAAACCCATTTCGCCATCGTCATCAGTCCTGAAAATAGTCGGGAAACCAGCCTGCTCGGGCAGGTCTATTTGGCCGGATTGTCTTGGCGGGTTTCCCGGCGCGATTCAACCTTGACAATAAATTCCGCCCCGCAGGTCAGGGCAGCGCGGACCGCCTACCTGAACAGGCCCAGACCGAGCAGACCGATCGCAATCAGATAGATCGCTACGATAAAATTCAGCAGCCGCGGCATGATCAGGATCAAAATCCCAGCAATCAAAGCAATAATCGGCTGCAAATGTGCAATCGTAATGGTCATACGGCTCTCCGGTGGGGGTGTTGATGAACGCGCATACTGACGGCCAGTTCCTGGGCAGGCGCATGACACGTCGGCCACGGCCCGTCCCGGGCTGGCCCTAGCTATCCGATTCCCTGACGCACCCTCGCCGCAAATGGCTCGCAGCAGGCGTTCTTTTTTTACCCCTCGATCTTCGAGAAATCGGCCACGGTGCCGGTGGCCTCACGAATGCGGTTGAGCAGCACCAGCCGGTTCGCACGCAAGGCCTTGTCCTCGGCATTGACGGTGACCTTGTCGAAAAACGCATCGACCGCCGGCCGGAGCCTGGCCATGGCCGACATGGCGCCGGCATAATCCTCCCGCGCATAGGCCGCGCTCGCCTCGGGCGCGATGGCGACCATGGCCTGCGCGAGCGCGAGCTCTTCCGGCTCCTTCAGCAATGACGGGTCAGGGTCGCCGGTATAGCTGCGGCCATCCTTCTTTTCCTCGATCCGCAGGATATTGGCCGCCCGCTTGTAACCGGCGAGCAGGTTCTTGCCGTCGTCGGTCTCGAGGAATTTGGCCAACGCCTCGACACGACGGACGACGGTGACAAGGTCGTTCTCGCTTTGCAGGGCAAGTACGGCATCGGCCAGATCATGCCGTGCGCCCTGATCGCGCAACTGCACCTTCAGGCGTTCGAAGAAGAAGTCGCGGAGGTCCGATCCCGTCACCGCATCGAAGCTGGCTTTCAATCCGGACAACTCGTCCTTGCCCGCATTCGCCTTGTCGACGAAGTCGCGCATGAAGGCCTTGCCCTGATCGAGATAGCCTTCGGTCGCAAGACCGAACAGCTCGGACAGATTCAGCCGCAGATTGTTCGACAGGATGATGCGGATGACGCCGAGCGCAGCTCGACGCAGCGCATAAGGATCTTTCGAGCCGGTCGGCTTTTCATCGATCGCCCAGAAGCCGACCAGCGTGTCGATCTTGTCGGCGAGCGCGACAGCAATCGAGACCGGTTCAGTCGGCACGCGGTCGTTTGGACCGGCCGGCTTGTAGTGATCTTCGCTGGCGGCGGCGACGGAGGCATCCTCGCCCTGCGCCAGTGCGTAGTATTTGCCCATCAAGCCCTGAAGCTCGGGGAATTCGCCGACCACTTCGGTCAGCAGATCGGCCTTTGCCAGCTTCGCTGCGCGCGTGGCCTTTTGGACATCAGCGCCGACCAGTGGCGCAAGCGATGCCGCAAGCGTCTCGATGCGCGCGATGCGCTCGGCCTGTGTGCCGAGCTTTTCGTGGAAGATGATCTGCGAGAACTTCTGCAGGCGATCTTCCAGCCGTGTCTTCAGATCGGTCTCATAGAAGAACTTCGCGTCTGACAGACGCGCACGGATCACGCGTTCGTTGCCCGCGACAATGGCCTTGCCGCCATCGCTCGCTTCCATATTCGAGACGAGGACGAACCGGTTGGCCAGAGCGCCATCGCGCTGCTTCACCACAAAGCATTTCTGGTTGTTGCGAATGGTGGTGCGGATCACTTCCGGCGGGATCGAGAGGAAACTCTCCTCAAACGAGCCCATCAACACCACCGGCCATTCGACAAGACCGCCGACTTCAAGCAGCAGGCCTTCATCTTCGACCAGTTCAAAGCCCTGCGCGAAAGCAAGATTCTTCGCTTCGGTCGCGATGATCTCACGACGCCGCGCCGGATCAACAATGACCTTGGCCTTTTCGAGCTTGGCCATCCAGTCATCCTGCCGACGCACTTCGATTGCGCCCGGCGCGAGGAAACGATGACCGTATGTGACGTTGCCGCTCTTAACGCCAAAGTTTTCAAGCCCGAGATCGATGATTTCCGGCTCTTCGGTTTCCGGCCCGAAAGTTGCGACGATGGAATGCAACGGACGCACCCATGTCAGCGCACCGGGCTTTGCGGATGCTGCGCCCCAGCGCATCGATTTCGGCCAAGGAAACGTAAGGATTGTGGCCGTTACGATGTCCTTAATCACCTCGATCGCCGCACGGCCGGGCTTCTCGATCACCGCAACGTAGAACTCGCCCTTCTTTGGATCTTTCTCGATCTTCGCCTGATCGAGCGAGGTCAGCCCCGCGCTCTTCAGAAAGCCGGTCACGGCACCTTCGGGCGCACCGACACGCGGGCCTTTCTTTTCTTCGCGGATATCCGCCTGTTTGGCGGGAACGCCGTGCACGACCAGCGCGATACGGCGCGGCGTCGCAAAGGCCTTGGCGCCTTCATAGACAAGACCGGCCTCGACCAGACGATCGGTGACGAGCTTTTTCAGGTCGTCCATTGCACGCGGCTGCATGCGCGCCGGAATTTCTTCGGAGAACAGTTCAAGGAGAAGATCGGGCATCTTACAGTGCTCCACCCGCTTCGGTCGCGAGCCAGGCTGCGCCGCAGGCCTTCGCCAGTTCGCGCACGCGCAGGATGTAGCTTTGCCGCTCGGTCACCGAAATGACGCCGCGCGCATCGAGCAGATTGAACACGTGGCTCGCCTTGATGCACTGGTCATAAGCCGGCAGCGCCATCAGATGGCGTTCTTTCTTCCCATCGGCCCAGCCGGCTTCGAGGTATTTCTGGCAGGCCGCTTCCGCCATCCGGAATTGCTCGAACAGCATCGCGGTATCGGAATGCTCGAAATTGTGCCGCGAATATTCCTGCTCAGCCTGCAGGAACACATCGCCATACGTCACCTTCTTGTCGTCGGTGCGGCCGTTGAAATTGAGATCGTAGACGCGCTCGACACCCTGCACATACATGGCAAGACGCTCGAGGCCGTAGGTCAGTTCGCCCGCGACCGGCGCACATTCAAAGCCCGCGACCTGCTGAAAGTAAGTGAACTGGCTGACCTCCATGCCGTCGCACCAGCATTCCCAGCCAAGCCCCCAGGCGCCGAGCGTCGGGCTTTCCCAATCGTCCTCAACGAAGCGGATGTCGTGGATTTTCGGATCGATGCCGATGGCATAGAGCGACTTGAGATAGAGGTCCTGCAGATCGTCCGGCGACGGCTTCAGAATAACCTGGAACTGGTAATAATGCTGCAGCCGGTTCGGATTCTCGCCATAGCGGCCGTCCTTCGGCCGGCGCGACGGTTGCACATAGGCCGCATTCCACGATTTCGGACCCAACGCCCGCAGGGTGGTGGCCGGATGGAAGGTGCCCGCCCCGACCTCCATGTCGTAGGGCTGGAGGATGACGCAGCCATAATCCGCCCAGTACCGCTGAAGGGCGAGGATCAGGCCCTGAAAAGAGCGCGTGGGCTCCGGCGCGAGTGCGGGGTCGGAGGCTGACATTTTCTGGCGAAATCCAAGGAGTTCGAATGTGCCGACTACCTATCGGCCGAGCCGGAACGGGTCAAGGAACCGCACCTTGGCATCGTTTCGATTTCCCCTCAGCGAAACAATTGAAATCGCCCGGCCGGTTCGCCATGGTGCAACAAAACTGAAGGACTTGCGGGTAAGGACTTGGGGATGGGTAAGGACTTGGGGATAGAGTCCACCCGCAATCATTGGTGCGAAGGAAGGCCATGGCAAAGCCGACAGTTATCATCGTGGGCGCGGACAAGGGTGGCGTCGGCAAAACCACCGTTTCACGCGCTATCCTCGACTATTTCACAGGCCGGAACGTACCGATCCGGGCCTTCGATACAGAGTTCCCCAAAGGCACGCTGAAGCGCTTCCATCCGGATATCACCGAGGTCGTCGACGTGACCCAGGTACCGGACCAGATGAAAATTTTCGACACCCTGTCGGAGAGCAAGGTCACCCTGATCGACGTCCGCGCCGGTCTCCTCTCGACCACCCTCGCCGCCCTGCGGGACATCGGCTTTCTGGAATCGGCCAAGCGCGGCCAGATCCAGCTCGCCGTCTTCCATGTCGTCGGGCCGTCGATCGCCTCGCTGAACGAGATCGCCGACATCGCCCCCTTCGTGACCGACGGCAAATATTATCTGGTCAAGAACTTCATCAACGAGACCAGCTATTTCGACTGGGACGAGACGACCTACAATTCCTATTTCAGGAAGATCAAGGATGCGGTCGATATCACCGTCCCGAAGCTGAACGAGATGGCCTACGAGCAGGTCGAGCTCGCTTCCGTGCCGTTCGTCACCTTCATCGCCAACAAGGCACCGAGCGGCGACGCCGCCAATTACTCGTTCGTGCTGCGCGGCTATGTCCGCCATTGGCTCGGCAATGTGTGGGCGGAATTCGACCGCGTGAAGCTGCCCGACATCGTGACACCATCGGCCAATCCAGCCGGCAAAGGGGCGTCATCGGGCGGCGAACGCGGCGGCGGTCAGACCAAGAGCGGACAGGGCTGACAATACGCACTTCGTCCATTGCGTTATCATGGCAGGGACCAGCTTTCTTCGTGTTGAGCCACCATGGCGCGGCTGAAATCGATCTTCATCGTCTGCTCGCCACGCCAGCGCGTCGGCAAGACCCTTGTTGCGCGGGTGCTGACAGAATTTGTCCTCGCCAATGGCCGCTCGGCGGTGGCCTTCGACCTCAACCCGAACAACACCGCCCTGACAGGATTTTTGCCGCGCTATACGGCGCCCGCCGATATCGATGCGACACGCGGGCAGATGGCACTGTTCGACGAGCTGATCGCCGAAGACGAAGTGGTGAAGATCATCGACCTTGGCGATGAGGTCTTCGACAAATTCTTCGCGCTGATCCGCCAGATCGGTGTGGCGGAAGAAGCCAAGCGCCGCGGAATCGACGTCGTGACCCTGTTCATTGGCGACCCCGATCCGCGCTCCGCGCAAAGCTATGCCGAAGCCTATCGGTCGTTTCGGGAGATGGCGCTCGTTCCCGTCCACAACGAGCAGATTGCCAATCTACAGGACTATATGCCGTATTTCCCGAACCCCGTTTCGGGCGAGCCGCCGGTCCGCATTCCGGTGCTCAGCCCATTCCTGAAATCGATCGTCGACAAGCCGGGCTTTTCCTTCGACGACTATCTCGAACGCGCCTCCGACATGCGCACCGAGCTGCATGAATGGATCGAGCGCGTGTTCGTCGAATTCCGTGAGCTGGAATTACGGCTGTTGCTGCGTGAGCTGAAATCGTTGCTAACA
>JAEXXW010000127.1 GCA_023405565.1 Pseudomonadota bacterium | reverse complement strand
CGCCTGGCTGTTCTGCTCCGGCAGGTCGGCACGACGGATCCGGACATCGACGATATTGATGCCATAGGCTTCGGCCTGCTTGTCGAGCTGATCGCGGATACGATTCATCAGCCCGCCGCGCTCGTCGCGCACCACATGCTGGAACGAGGTTTCGCCCAGCACCCGGCGCAGCGCCGAATTGAGCAGCGCCGACAATTGCGAATTCGCCCGTTGGACCGTCTGTACGCGCTGATAGAATTTCAGCGGATCGACAATGCGATAGCGCGCGAATGCATCCACCACGAGCCGCTTCTGGTCCGAGGCGATGATTTCCTGTGCCGGCGCTTCCAGATCGAGGATGCGCTTGTCGATGATGATCACGTTGTCGATGAATGGCACCTTGAAATGCAATCCGGCATTGGTGACGGTCCGGATAGGCTCACCGAGGCGCACCACCAGTGCCTGCCCGGTCTCCGGCAGAACGAAGGTCGCACTGTAAGCAATGACTGCGGCAACGACAGCCAGAACTGCCAGGACACCGCCGACTAAACCCAACTTCATAGGTGCCTCCGTCAGCGGCGCTGTTGCTGGACTTGCGACTGCGGCGCCTGCTGCGTTTGCTGCTGCCGCGGCCGGTTCAATTCGCTGAGCGGCAGATACGGCACAACGCCGGTACCGCTGCCATTCGTGCCCGAGTCCAGAATGATCTTGTCAGTTCCGCTGAGCAGGCGCTCCATGGTTTCAAGATACATGCGCTGGCGCGTCACCTGTGGTGCCTTTGCATATTCCTCGAACACCTTGTTGAAGCGCGAGGTCTGACCGGTCGCTTCCGCAACGGTCTGCTCACGATAGGCTTCCGCATTCTGCAAAATCTGTGCAGCCCGGCCACGCGCTTCCGGAACGACGCGGTTCGCATAGGTCTGCGCTTCGTTCTGAGCACGCTCAAGGTCGGCGCGCGCGGCCTGAACGTCGCGGAACGCATCGATCACCTGCGCCGGCGGGTCGACCTTCTGCAACTGCACTTCGAGAATCTGAATACCGGCTTTGTATTCATCCAGCGTCCTCTGAATCAGATCGTGCACGGAGGTCTGGATGCTCTGTCGCTCGCTGGTCAGGACCAGTTGAATATTCGAACGGCCGATGACTTCGCGCATGGCGCTTTCCGCCACCGCCTTCACCGTCAGTTCGGGATACTGGATGTTGAACAGGAAGTCCTTGGCCTGATCCGGCTTGATCTTCCACAACACGACGAAATCGACATCGACGATGTTTTCGTCGCCGGTCAGCATCAGGCTTTCCTCCGGCACGTCGCGCACCGACACGCCGCGGCGAATGTCCTCGACCTCACGCATGCCGATGCTGATCCGATTGATCTGCTCGACATTCGGCGTCAGCACCGTCTCGATCGGGTATGGCAGGTGGTAGTTCAGGCCGGGCGGCGTATCGCGTACATATTTGCCAAAGCGCAGCACCACGCCCAGTTCGCCGGGCTGGACCCGGTAAAAGCCGGAAAAGCCCCAGATCACCAAAGCCGCGACCACCAGCAGCGCGATACCGCGGCCGCCGAAATTGCCTCCGCCGGGCAGCACGGTCTTCAGCTTGTCCTGGCTGCGGCGCAGAAGGTCCTCGAGATCAGGCGGGGTCGATCCGCCGGGCGATTGCGGCCCGGATCCCCACGGTCCCTTTGGACCCGAACCCCAAGGGCCACCACCGCCCTGATTGCTCCACGGCATATAAATCTCCTCAGGCACCCACAGGAATGCCCATTGTTCCGGCGGGGTTATAGGGGAGGCTAATGTCCCTTACAACGCGCGTTCATGACGCGCCCGATCCTGCAGCGTCCCGACGTTCATAATTAACAATCGTAAAGCCATAATCATCGTCGGCCCCCTGCGGCTGCGGCGTCCGGCTGGTTTCGCGCCAGACCGCCGGGTCAACGGGAGGGAAATATGTATCCCCCTCCGGATTTGCATGGACCTGCGTCAATGCCAGCCGGTCCGCCAGCGGCAGGGTCTGATGGAAAATCTCGGTCCCCCCGATCACGGCGATTTCGTTTGTCCCGCGCCGCAGGGCGTCGCCGCGCGCCGCCGCCATGGCCTGATCGAGGCCAGAGGCCACAAGAACACCGGGAGCGGTGAAATCATCCTGACGCGTGACGACAATATTTGTACGTCCCGGCAGCGGCCTGCCGATCGAGACATAGGTCTTGCGACCCATCACCACCGGCTTGTTCATGGTGATAGCACGGAAATATTTGAGGTCGGACCTGATGCGCCAGGGCAACTGGTTGTTGCGGCCGATGACGCCATTCTCGGCGACGGCCACGACGAGAACAATCGCAACGCGATCACTGGCCGGCACGCCCGCATTATTCACGTCGCCACCTGTCACACCGCAACCTGCGCCTTGATGTGCGGATGCGGCTCGTATCCTTCGAGCGTGAAATCCTCATAGCGAAACGCAAACAGATCCTTCACCGCCGGATTGATCGTCATCGTCGGCAAGGCATGCGGCGCGCGCGACAATTGCAGATGCGCCTGCTCGACATGATTGAGATAGAGATGCGCGTCACCGAACGTGTGAATGAATTCGCCGGGCTTCAGCCCGGTCACCTGCGCCACCATCATGGTCAGCAGCGCATAGGACGCGATATTGAACGGCACGCCGAGAAAGATATCGGCCGACCGCTGATAGAGCTGGCACGAGAGCCGCCCCTCGGCGACGTAAAACTGGAACAGGCAATGGCATGGCGGCAGCGCCATCTTCTCGATATCGGCCGGATTCCATGCCGTCACGATCAGACGGCGAGAATCCGGGTTGCGCGCGATATCGCGCAGCAGATTTGTGATCTGATCGATGGTGCCGCCATCCCGCGCCGGCCATGAGCGCCATTGCCGGCCATAGACAGGGCCGAGATCGCCATTCTCGTCAGCCCATTCATCCCAGATCCTGACGCCGTGATCCTTGAGATATTTGATGTTGGTGTCGCCCTGAAGGAACCACAGCAATTCGTGGATGATCGACTTCAGATGCAGCTTCTTGGTCGTGACCAATGGAAAGCCGTCGCGCAGATCGAACCGCATTTGATGGCCGAAGACCGACAGCGTGCCGGTGCCGGTGCGGTCGCGCTTTTCGACCCCATGCGCCAGCACATGTTCCATCAGTTCGAGATATTGCCGCATGGTGCTCTCTGGCCAAATCCAAAACCCGCTCGTCCCCGCGAAGGCGGAAACCCAGACTGGCTTCCCGCCTTCGCGGGAATGAACGGACAACAGATAACCCCTCTCCAACAGTCTGGATCGTAATCCCACGATCCGCATCGAATTTAAGCTGATTCTGCACATGAAAAAGGGGCGGCCCCAAGCCACCCCTTCCCCGAACACCGATATTTCGGTGACTTATTGCGTGATGCCCGAGGCCTGAATGACCGGTGTCCAGCGATCGATTTCGCCTTCCACCAGCTTGGTCAGCGCAGCCTGACCACGCCGATCCTGTCCCGGAATGTCGCTGCCGAGATCGAGCAGGCGCTTGCGAACGCCCTCGTCATCGAGCGCCTTGCTGAGTGCATCCGA
>JAEXXW010000578.1 GCA_023405565.1 Pseudomonadota bacterium | reverse complement strand
TCGATGTTCAGCGCCGCGATCATCAGCGGATCGAGCAGACGGCGATATAACTCGCTGTCGCGATCGAGCACTTCCTTCAACGGCTTGTCCTGCGTGCCAAGGAGCAGCGGCGCAAGCTTCAGATAATCGACGATGCTCGTCTGCGGCACGCGGCTTCCGGCATCGAAAACCCAGAGCGGCAGGCTGCCATCGCCAAGGCGCAGCACCCAGCTTTCGCCATTGGCGCCATCGACGAAGCGGAAATTAGCCGGCGCGAAATCCGGCGTGACACCGATCGCGGAGAGATAATCGACCGCGGAGTAATTGCCGGACAGCAGGAGATGCGTGCCGTTGTCTATATGCATGCCGGTCTGTGCATCGTCATAGGAGCGGCAGCGGCCGCCGGCCTGACGTGTGGCTTCATGCACGGTGACGGGAATGCCTTCTTGCGTCAGCCGAACTGCAGCGGAAAGGCCGGCGAGACCGGCGCCGATGATATGGACGTGTTTGGGCATGATCAGATGAATGCGTATCGCAGGATCGCGACGATGAGATGGGCACGGTTCATGCGCACGCGATGACGCGGCGGATTGAAGCCGCGCTTCTCCAGCGCATCGAGCATCGGCGCGTAGGCTTCGGCCATGATGCGCGGCGCTTTCACGCTGGCGCGGGTCTGGCGGTTCATGATCGCGCGGGCTTGTTTGAAATGTTCACGTGCCTGCGCGATCAGTGGTGCGCAGACCTGGCCGAGATTGGGGCTCGCCAATGCTTCCTTCGGATCGGTAGTGGTGATGCCGGCCGCGGTGAGATACTCGCGCGGCAGATAAAGCCGGCCGATATCGGCATCCTCATCGACATCGCGCAGGATATTGGTGAGTTGCAGTGCGCGGCCGAGATGATGCGATAGCGTAACACCATCCTCGTCGGGGACGCCGAACACCTTGACCGAAAGGCGGCCAACGGCGCTGGCAACGCGATCGCAATACAGGTCGAGCGTTACGAGATCCGGCGCGCGAATGTCGGAGATGACATCCATTTCCATGCCGTCGATGACCGCGATGAAGTCCTCCTTTCGAAAGCTGAATTGCTTCAGCGGTTCGACGAAGCCCTTCATCTGGCCCGGCGGTAGCCCCGCATAAAGCGAAGCGACATCGGCGCGATAGCGATCGAGCGCTGCGATGCGGGCATCGCGCGGCCCTTCGGTGTCGGCGATATCGTCGACCTCGCGGCAGAACTTGTAGACCTGGAACATCGCCTCGCGCTTTTCGCGCGGCAGGATGCGCATCGCAAGATAGAAGGACGAGCCGCTCGCCTGCTGGGCGGCATCCACGTTGTTGGAGTCGACGGCTGCGGTCATGCTCATGGCCGGGCTCCTTGCGAGCCGCGTTGTGCAGCACCGCCAAAGCCAACGCGGCGAATGAGCGTGCCGGCAACGGCGCCAATCATGGTGGCCAGCATCGCGCCCTTGCCCAGATGCACCTTGTCCTTGAGTGGATCGCTCTGTCTCAGGATCACGAGCAGCTTGCGCGCCAGCGCATCGATGGTGGCCACCTCGCAGGCGAGGCGCGTGTCCTTGATCTCGCCGGCGAGCGAAGGCGAGGAATCGAAATAAGCCTGCGTGCGGTCGGTCAGCTTGTGCAGGCAGTTCAGCAATTGCGGGGTGGCATAAGCCGTGCCCAGCATTTCGGTGGTTGCGCCCGCAGCCGCCAGCATGTCCTGCGGAACGTAGATGCGATCGAGATTGCGATAGTCTTTCCCGCAATCCTGCGTGTGGTTGATGATCTGCAGCACTGTGCAGAGCACGTCGGATGCCGCCCATGTGGATGTGTCCTCGCCATGCACATCCAGCACGAAGCGCCCGACCGGGTTCGCCGAATAGGCGCAATAATCGATGAGTTCGTCCCAGTTGGCGTAGCGGGTCTTGGTCACGTCCTGCCGGAACGCCTTGAGAAGGTCCACGGCATGGCGTGGCGAAAGGCCGCGCTCCGTAAGGGCCGCCCGCAGCCGCAGGGCAACGGGATCGTCGGCCTCGCCCGTGACCGACGCTTCCAGCCGGTCGAGTTGCGCCAGCTTTTCTTCTGGAGTCAGGTCATCATGGTCGGAAATATCGTCGGCCGAACGGGCAAAATCGTAATAGGCCATGATGATCGGACGATGCCGCGGGCTCACGAGGCGTGAGGCGACAGGGAAATTCTCGTCCTGATGACCTTTTCCGGACCGATAGTCCGCCGACTGGCTCATGATACCTTTTTCAAGCCCACGTTATGCATCCTGGCCTGGTTGCGGCCCTTCCAGCGGCCGCCCCGCCCGAGCATGTGCTGTAGCGCGGAACTGACGGTAAAGGCCATATAGGCCGTGGCGATTGCCGGCAGGGCGAGGCTCCAGAGTGCGGAAAGACCATAAAATCGTAAGGTGGGCCAAAAGGTGACCGCCATCAGGGCGAAGGTTCCCAGCCCCAGCAGCCGCGCGGTCCCATCGCCGAACAGGGCTGCGAGCGGGGCGACCCAATAGGTCACGGCCATGCCCAGGATGGTCAGCGCCAGCAGGAGTGACGAGTAACGGAGCTGGGCATAGGCCGAGCGGGACACCATGGCGTGGATGTCGCCGATGCCGGCCGAGGGGCGGATGCTGTGCACCCGGTTGGTCAGGCCGAGCCAGATCGGTCCCTGCTCCTTCATCACCTTGCCGAGCGTGCAATCGTCGATCAGGGCATCCCGGATCGCCTCGATCCCGCCCGCTCGCATCAGGGCATCGGCCTTGACCAGCATGCAGCCGCCGGCCGCCGCAGCGAGCTTCCGGTGCGGGTTATTCACCCAGCGGAACGGGTAGAGCATCTGAAAGAAATAGATGAAGGCCGGAATGAAGGCGCGCTCGGCCAGGGCCTCGCAGCGCAGCTTGGCCATCAGCGAGGTCAGGACATAACGGCCCGCCACGGCATGCGAGGCCAGCCACGACACCACCTGCGGCTCGTAGACGATGTCGGCATCGGTCAGCAGCAGGAAATCGGGGTTCTCCTCGCTTGCCCGCGCGATGCCCTGTTTCACTGCCCAAAGCTTGCCGGTCCAGCCGTCCGACAGAGGCGCGCCGCGCAGGACGGTGAGCGGCACTTTTGGCGCGGCCTGCGCCAGCCTCTCCGCAATCGCGGCGGTCGCATCCTCGCTATTGTCATCGACGAGGACGATGGAGAAGCGCCCGGCGTAGTCCTGCGCCAGCAGTGAGCCGATGCTGGCTGCGATGCCATCGGCTTCGTTCCGCGCCGGGATCACGGCGACGATATGCGGCGTTGCGGATGGCGCAGGAGACGCCGTGTCGTCGCGTATGGCGGACAGCCAATAGCCCCCGCGGAACAGCAGGAGATAGAGCCATATCGCGAAGGAGAGGGCAGCGAGGCCAAGGATCATAACGCGCTAGGCGTTATCGCAACCGCCGTGGCGCCGCAATG
>JAEXXW010000546.1 GCA_023405565.1 Pseudomonadota bacterium | reverse complement strand
TCAGGCCAAGGTCGCGGCGATGATGATCCGCGGCGAATTGACCAAATCGCCGACCTTCCCGGCCCGCTACACCAATACCTGCTGGAGTCTGATCGAAAACAACGACACGGTGAAGATCGGCGGTCGCTACGAACCCAAGGATGGCAAGATCACCGCCGTGGAGACCTTCCTGTCCAAGACCGATGAAACACCGGACCTGCGCAAACAGACGCAGGAAGAAAATATGGGCTGGTACAAAGGCATCAGCGCTGACATCTTCGGATGATGGACGAACAACATCATCTGTCTTCTCAACAGGCGATGCGGCTCACACCGCATCGCCGTGCTGTTTTAGGTGGGCTGGGCGCTGCGGCTGTTGCCGGGCTGGTCGGACGGTCTGACGGCGCGCGTGCTGCTTTAGCGCCCGTCACATACAAGGTCGGCAATGCCGAAGTGATGATCGTCAGCGATGGCACCCTCAATGTGCCGCTGTCCTTCACGCTGCCGGAGACGCTCTCGGAAGCCCCCGCTCTGTTCAAGACGCATGGCATGCCGGAAGGCGGCGAACCGATTCAAACCAATGTCGTGCTGGTGAAGACCGGCAACGATCTCGTGTTGATCGATGCCGGTTCCGGACCGAATTTCCAGCCGACCGCAGGCAAGCTGCAGGAGAATCTGGAAGCTGCCGGCATTGCACCGGACAAGATCACCAAGATCGTCTTCACGCATGCGCATGCCGATCATCTCTGGGGCGTGCTCGACGATTTCGACGACGCCGGCCGTTTCCCCAACGCGAGCTACGTAATCTCCGCGACCGAATGGGACTTCTGGAGCGACCCCAAAACCGCGGAAACGGTGCCCGACTGGCTCAAGGGCATGGCGCGCGGCACCGCCCGTATCCTGAAAAAGATCGAAGACAAGGTGGAGCGGCGGAATGCTGGCGACACGGTGGCACCGGGCCTGACCTATGTCGCCACCCCCGGCCACACGCCGGGGCACATGTCCGTGATAATCGACAATGGCGGACAGCTGCTGATGATCGGTGGTGACGTCCTGTCCAACAACGCCATTTCCTTCGCGCGGCCCGACTGGCGGATCGGCAGCGATTTCGATCGTGACCGCGCCGTGACGACGCGAAAATCGCTCCTGGATCAACTGGCTACGGACAAAATGCCGCTGATCGGATTTCATCTTGCATGGCCCGGTCTCGGCATGGTGGAACGCAGCGGTAACGCTTATCGTTTAGGACCGCTCTAAGTTTCGTCCACCCGCCGAGGAATCCCATGAAATCTGTCGTTGTCGCCGCCGCGCTGTCGCTTGCCGCCTTGACCTCCCAGGCACAGGCCCAGGACGCCGCTGCCGGAGAGAAAATATTCGTGCAATGCCGCGCCTGCCATCAGGTCGGCGAGACGGCCAAGAATGGCGTCGGTCCGATCCTCAACGGGCTGTTCGGCCGCAAGTCAGGCACGATCGAGGGCTACAACTACAGCGACGCCAACAAGAATTCCGGCATCACCTGGGATGAGGCGGTGTTCGCCGAATATATCCAGAATCCGCGCGCCAAGATTCCCGGTACCAAGATGATCTATGCCGGACTGAAGGACGAAAAGCGCATCGCCGACCTCACAGCCTACCTCAAGCAGTTCGACAAGGACGGCAAGAAGGCACAGTAAGCGCTATAAATTCAGCGCGCGGTCATTCAAAGGCCGCGCGCTTTTCGCTTTGACGCGTTTTCTTCACGCGTACCGATATCCACTTCGCTCGATAACGCTTTAATGCCGCTGCGGTGCGTAGCTTGTCAGCGGCCCAGCGGCGATCGAACCCGGTTCCAGATAGCGCGGTACGACCAGCCGCTTGCCGGGCTGGAACGACGTATTCGCATCGACATTGTTAAGCTGCGCCACTGCCCAGACCGGGACATTGTAACGCTGCGCAACCGTACGCGCGGTGTCACCCGCTTCGGCCTGGATCACGATGCCGGAATCCCAGAGTTCGATCTTCTCGCCGCGCGGCATGACGTAGCGGATCGGCACCGTCGGACCTTCCAGCACCGGCGGCATAGTCGCGATCTGCACCACCTTGGCGAGGATCTGGTCCTGCAGCCCGCGGATCTTGACCATGTTGACGTGCAACACTTCCCAGTAGCTGCGCAGGTCGACGGTCGTGAAATGGCCACGGAAGTCTTCAGATGCCCGCACATAACCGCCGCCGAAGAAATTCGTCGACTGATACATGTTGATAAAACGATCGACGTTGTTGGGCACAGTGGGCGCCTTGCGGGTCGGATCGAAGCCGACGATCAGGTTCACCGGCACGCCCGCCTGTTTCAGCTTCCAGGCGAAGCTGAGCGCCGCATCGGCGCCGGCCGAATGGCCCATGGCCATGATCGGCTGTGGATTCTTCTTGTAACGGGCGATCGCCTCTTCAGCCGGCCCGTACCAATTCATGTGATTGTAGGTTTCGGATTCGACGACACCGCTCTCTCTGATCTTCTCCGAGAGATGGTCCATCTCCATCGACGCAAAGCGGCCCCCCATACCTCGAAACACATAGGCCTTGCCCATCGCATTCGGAGCGACCTTTTGTGCCGACAATTCTCCGGTCGGCGACAGAAACCCCTCGAAGGCTGACAACGACCCGCAACCGGACAGACTGACCGCGACCATGGCGATGGTCGCAAAGCGCGGCAAGTTGAACATGCTTTTTCGGCCCCTGCTCATCTCACCGCGCCGGTCCAACCCGGGCGGAGGATGCACGCTATTAGCGTTGCCGGCGATGAAATGCGGATTTCGTTAAAAATTTCGGAAGATTGGAGGAAATCAACGCCAACCCATTGATTTATGAAGATTTTCTGACCACCTGCGGAGCGCGGGATGGTTCTTACCTCCGCCTTGAAGCCTGAAGAATCACGGGAATGTCAGCACGGCTTGCCGCCCGCGTTAATTAGCGGTTGACCGGATAGGCCACCTGCCCTAACGCCCCGCTTTCCGCCCTTTTGAGATCGTCGATGACCGCCGCGCCGCGCATTTCCTTTGTTTCTCTCGGCTGCCCGAAGGCGCTGGTCGATTCCGAGCGCATTATCACGCGCCTGCGCGCCGAAGGCTATGAACTCGCCCGCGGCCATGCCGGTTCCGACGTCACGATCGTCAATACCTGCGGCTTCCTCGACTCGGCACAGGCGGAATCGCTTGCTGCCATTGGCGAGGCGATGAAGGAAAACGGCAAGGTCATCGTCACCGGCTGCATGGGCGCCGAGCCGGAGAAGATCACCTCGCAATATCCGAACGTGCTCGCGGTCACTGGGCCGCAGCAATATGAAAGCGTGATGGATGCGGTGCATCGCGCGCTACCGCCGGTGCACGAACCGTTCGTCGATCTCGTGCCGCCGCAAGGCCTGAAGCTCACGCCGCGCCACTACGCTTACTTGAAGATTTCCGAAGGCTGCAACAACCGCTGCTCGTTCTGCATCATCCCGAAGCTGCGCGGCGATCTCGTTTCGCGTCCCGCTGCCGATGTGCTGCGCGAAGCCGAGAAGCTGGTCGCCGCCGGCGTGAAGGAATTGCTGGTGATCTCGCAGGACACGTCGGCCTATGGCGTCGATGTGAAATACGCGGCGAGCCAGTGGAAGGATCGCGAGGTCCAGACCAAATTCATTTCACTCGCGCGCGAACTCGGCGAACTCGGCGTCTGGGTGCGCCTGCATTATGTCTACCCCTACCCGCACGTCGACGAGGTCATCCCGCTGATGGCCGAGGGCAAGGTGCTGCCCTATCTCGACATCCCGTTCCAGCATGCCAGTCCGGACGTCCTCAAGCGCATGAAGCGTCCCGGCGCGCAGCAGAAGACGCTCGACCGCATCAAGCAATGGCGCGAGATCTGTCCAAGCCTGACGCTGCGCTCGACCTTCATCGTCGGCTTCCCGGGCGAGACCGAAGCGGATTTCGAATTCCTGCTCGACTGGCTGGACGAAGCCGAACTCGACCGCGTCGGCTGCTTCAAGTTCGAGCCGGTGGAAGGCGCTCCCGCCAACGCCCTCGATGGCGCCGTGCCGCAGGAGATCAAGGACGAACGCTGGCACCGCTTCATGCAGAAGCAGCAGAAGATTTCGGCTCGCCGCCAGAAGAAGAAGGTCGGCTCGCGCCAGCAGGTGCTGATCGACGAATTGACGCCGACCGGCGGCAAGGGCCGCAGCAAGGCCGATGCGCCCGAGATCGACGGCACCGTGCATGTCGTCAGCCGCCGTCCGCTGCGCGTCGGTGAATTCGCCAATGTGAAGATCGAACGCGCCGATGACTACGACCTGTTCGGCAGCGTGGTCGGTTTCTGACCGGACGAAACGATTTCAGGTTTACGATAGCAACGGAGACGCCTCACACGATTTCTTCATTCTCGTCAGCCATCCTGCCGGCGGGAAGAAGGTTTCGATGCGGATAGCCCTGTCCTATCTCCGGCGACTGTGTAGCAAGATGTCGGCTCGATCCGAGCCGAATTTCCGGCTGCTGGCTGAACACAGCTCCGATATCGTCGTCGAGGTTGGCGCGAACAGACTGACCGCCTACGTGTCTCCGTCATGTACACGGCTGCTTGGCTGGCTTCCCGAGGAATTGATCGGCCGTGGCCCCGAGGCCTTCATTCTGCCGAAATACATTCCGGCCATCGCAGAGGAGTTTGTCGCTTTCAGCACAGACGGTCGTGACGAGAGTACTCTGGTCATGCAACTGCAAAAGAAGCACGGTGGGACGCTCTGGGTCGAAGGCAAGGCCCGTATTGTCCGCACCAATGAGCTTGGTGCCGCTGGCGAACTCGTTGTCGTATTCCGTGACATCAGCGAACGAAAAAAGCTCGAAGACCAGTTGACACAGGCGGCCATGACCGACGCGCTGACCGGGCTGTTCAACCGCCGGGCATTTGATGAGGCGCTGGAACGCCATTGGTCGGACTGCGTGCTGACTGGTGGCCAGATGTCCCTCCTGCTGATCGACATTGATCGCTTCAAGGACTTCAACGACACCTATGGGCATCATGCGGGAGATGACTGCTTGCGCGTGGTTGCGCGCTCAACTTCCGACATCTTGCGGGCGACCGATGGCATGGTCGCGCGATACGGCGGAGAAGAGCTGGTCGTGGTGCTGCCCGATACCGATTTGCCGGGCTCGCTCGCTATGGCCGAACAAGTCCGTAATGCTGTTTGGAGCGCCAGACTTCCGCATCTGAAAAATCAGGACGGCGGCGGCCGCGTAACAGTGAGCGTCGGCGTAGCGACGGCTTTGTCACGCGCCGGCGGCACAATCAGAATGCCCGAAGGCTTGTTGCTGGCCGCAGATAACGCATTGTACAAAGCCAAGCACCAGGGCCGAAACCGGGTCGAGGCAGCCTTGCTGCTCGCGCCGGACGGTTCGACGGAAGCGGCGTAGCGGCGCGTTTCACCGCTCAAGCGCCCTCGCTCGACATTCGAAACGCTTACACCGATGCCTTGTTTGCAAGGCTTTTGATGAAGCGGATCAACGCAGCAATCGCGAGGCCCATATCGCTTTTGCTCGCGAACTCCGCCGGATTATGGCTGATGCCGCCACGGCAGCGCACGAACATCATCGCTGTCGGACAGAAACTCGCCATCACCTGCGCATCGTGGCCGGCACCGGACGGAATGCGCTTGGGCTGATAACCGAATGTCTCGATCACATCCTCAAGCATGTCCTGCATGGCCGGTGTACATGCGGTGGTCTGCGTTTCATAAAATGACTCAAAGGCGACTTCGAGCTTGCGACGCAACGCCATACGCTGTGCGTCCGCTTTCACCTGATCGATCGCGATTTTGCGTTTGGCATCATTGGCCGAACGGAATTCGAGTGAGAAGC
>JAEXXW010000538.1 GCA_023405565.1 Pseudomonadota bacterium | reverse complement strand
CCCTTATTTCCCGCCCACTTTGCCTGCCGGGTAGGTCTGGTCAAGCCAGACTTGTGAACCGGGTGTCGCACACGTAAACCTCGGCTCCGCAAAGGAGATTTGTTGGAAATGGCAGATATTCGGATCGCGGTTGCCGGGCTCGGGGCTATCGGGCGGACGCTGGCGCGCAAGCTGACGGATGGGATACCGGGCCTGTCGCTGGCCTGTGTCGCAGCCGGCGACAAAGCCAAGGCGCAAGCCTGGCTGGACAGCCAGGGCATAAAAACGCCGATCGTCGATCTGAAAGACTTCCCGGCCCATGCCGACGTCGCAGTCGAATGCGCCCCTGCGGCTCTCCTCGAGCAGATCTGTCGGCCCATGCTGGAGGCCGGCAAATCGGTGGTTGTCCTGAGCTGTGGCGCGCTTCTGCCTCGCCCCGAATTGACCGAACTGGCCAAGGCCAAAGGCGGCACCATCATCGTCCCGACCGGGGCCCTGCTGGGCCTCGATGCCGTCGCGGCGGCCGCCGAGGGCGACATCAAGTCGGTCCGCATGACCACCCGCAAGCCGCCGATCGGTCTGAAAGGCGCCCCCTATCTGGAGAAGAACGGCATTTCGGTCGAAGGCCTGACCGAAGCCAAACGAGTCTTCTCCGGCAGCGCACGCGAAGCCGCGGCGGGCTTTCCGGCCAACGTCAATGTCGCGGCCGCCCTGTCGCTCGCTGGCATCGGTCCCGACCGTACGCAGATCGACATCTGGGCCGATCCCGCAGTGACCCGCAATTGCCACAGCATCGAAGTCGATGCTGATTCGGCAAGCTTCACCTTGTCGATCGAGAATGTGCCGTCGGACAATCCGAAAACCGGCAGGATCGTCGCCCTCTCCGTGCTTGCGACATTGCGCAAGCTTGGTGCGCCGCTGCGCGTCGGCACGTAGGCAAACAGCACATCGCAAATGACCGCCGCCTCTCCGACCATCCTTGTGTTCGATTCTGGTCTCGGTGGACTCACCGTCCACCGCGAGATCGTGAAGCTGCGGCCGGATGCGCGTTACGTCTATGCGGCCGATGACGAAGCCTTTCCGTATGGACGCCTGTCCGAAGCCGAATTGCTGACGCGCGTGGTCGCGGTCATGGCGGCGCTGATCGAGAGCCACAAGCCGGACCTGATCGTCATTGCCTGCAACACGGCATCGACGCTGGTGCTGGCCGAATTGCGCACGCGCTTCGATGTGCCATTCGTCGGCACCGTGCCGGCCATCAAGCCGGCCTGTGCAACGTCGCAGACGCGGCTCGTATCAGTGCTTGGCACCGAGGCGACGGTCGCACGCGAATACACCAAAGCGCTCATCCGCGATTTCGGACAAGGCTGCGATGTCACGCTGATCGGCTCAAGACGGCTTGCGATCCTCGCCGAAGCCGTTCTGCATGGCGAAGACATCGATGACGACGATCTCGCTGAAGAGATCATGCCCTGCTTCATCATGCGCGATGGCGCACGTACCGATACGATCGTCCTCGCCTGTACGCATTACCCGCTGCTGATCGAGCGCTTCAATCGTCTCGCCCCGTGGCCGGTAACCTGGCTCGATCCTGCCCCCGCCATCGCCAAGCGCGTCGTGGCATTGATCGGCGCCCGGCCTGATGGCACGGCGGATGGATCGGCCACCTTCCTTCTCACCTCCGGCCGCGGCCCCGGCGAGCACCTCGCGGCCGGGCTCGCACCTTTTGGCTTCCGCGCGATTTCTCCTGTTTGACAGAATGGGCCGGACCCCCTAGAACCCCGCCACGGTTCGGGTCCGCTTGCGGGCCCGTTCCTCGTTTCGCGACCCGTGGTTCCGGCCATTCGCTTTGGCCAGGATCCTGTCAGTTCCGGGGATTTTTCCCCGGTACAGAGGAGGGCGCGTTTCCTCAACTTCAGGTCAATTTCAAGAGGACGCGATGACCAAGCGCAGTGAATCCAAGTACAAACTCGACCGCCGTATGGGCGAGAACGTTTGGGGCCGGCCCAAGAGCCCGGTCAACCGGCGTGAATATGGCCCCGGCCAGCACGGCCAGCGCCGCAAGGGCAAGCTCTCCGACTACGGCGTGCAGCTGCGCGCCAAGCAGAAGCTGAAGGGCTATTACGGCGACATCTCCGAAAAGCAGTTCCGCGCCATCTATACGGAAGCGATCCGTCTGCGCGGCGACTCGGGCGCCAACCTGATCGGCCTGCTGGAGCGCCGTCTCGACGCCGTCGTCTATCGCTGCAAGTTCGTGCCGACGATCTTCGCCGCCCGTCAGTTCGTGAACCACGGCCATATCAAGGTGAATGGCCGCCGCGTGAACATCCCGAGCTATCAGGTGAAGGTCGGCGATGTGATCGAGGTGAAGGACAAGTCGAAGGAATTGCCGCTGGTGCTCGAGGCCGTCTCGCTCGCTGAACGCGATGTGCCCGAATATATCGAAGCCGATCACGGCAAGAAGACCGCGAAATACCTGCGCATTCCGACGCTGTCGGAAGTGCCCTACCCGGTTCAGATGGAACCGAACCTCGTGGTCGAATTCTACTCGCGCTGATCTGGCACAGTTGCCGCAAATACAAGGGGCCGCTCTTGCGAGCGGCCCTTTTCGTTTTTTACTGTACACGTGCTGGCGTGTTCACTTTGCCACGGCTCAGGACAGCACCGCATCGTTGGTTCTCAGCGAGCGCGCGAACGCTCCGGGCGCACAACCGACCCGCCGGCGAAATGCGGTGCTGAAAGCACTGGCGGATTCGTAGCCGATTTCCTCCGCAAGGCGATCGAGCGGCTTGCCGCCGCGGCTCAGCGCATCGCGAGCCAACACCATCCGCCAGCGCGAAACATACTCCATCGGAGCGCAGCCAAGGCTCTGTCCGAAGCGGGCAGCAAACGCTGACCGCGACATGCCGGCCAGCCTGGCGAGCGCGGCCACGCTCCATCCGGCGCGAATGTCCGCATGAATGGCGCGCAGGGGCACGGCAAGTGCCGGATCACGCAATCCGGCCAGCAAACCTGCCGAAACAGCCTCTTCCCCGAAGCCGCGCGAACGCAGACATTCCACCAGCATCACTTCCAGAAGCCGCTGCAGGATCATGTCCCGACCGGGATTGTCGGCCGCGCATTCTTCCCGGATCAGGTCGCTGATGCGGGCCAGGCGACCCGCTATGCCCTCTTCCGCAGCGCGGATGTGAATCATCCGCGGCAGCAATGTGAGCAGCAGCGACGCATTGACGGGATCGATCTGGAAAGCTCCGCCAAACATCTGAAAATCGGCCTCGCCGTCGGGATCGCCATGCCGCACGGCTTCGTCCGAAGGCTCACGTAGAACGCGATCGGCGTCCGGGTGGCTGAACATTGCAAAGGCGGGTGTGGACGGGAGCAACACGAAGTCGCCGGGCGCCAGCAACACCGGGCCGGGCCCTTCGATCTCAAGCCAGCATTGCCCCGCCAGAATGATGCCGAAGCCCGGCCGTCCATCGGATGCGTAGCGAATACCCCAACGCCCTCGTCCGGTGATCGGCTTGGACAGGGCTGCGTGCGGACGGAGCAAGGCGATGACGTCGCTGAGTGGATCCATATTTGGACGATTGATAATAAAATAAGGACAATAAATTATATATCATCCAGTCGAGATGTCTATGTTCCGGCGGACCGCAGACATGGAGATTTGAATGACCAAAACGATCCTCATCACCGGAACATCATCGGGCTACGGCAAGGCGATGGCCGACCTCTTTCTCGATCGCGGCTGGAACGTCATCGCCACGATGCGGCGCCCCGATCCGCACGTGTTCGCAACGTCCTCGGATCGACTGAAGGTGCTCCCGCTTGATGTCACCGACGCCCGGAGCATCGATACGGCCATTGCGGACGGTATCGCGGCCTTTGGCGCCATCGATGTGCTGGTAAACAATGCAGGCATCGGTCTGGCTTCGATTGTCGAAGCCACGCCGGACGCCGTTGTGCGCGAGATTTTCGAAACGAACACATTCGGTGTCTTCGCGGCCTGCCGGGCCATCATTCCGCACATGCGCAAACAAGGTCACGGCACCATCATCAACGTCACATCAAGCGTCACGATCGGGATCATGCCGTTGGTGGCGATCTATGCCGCCAGCAAATGCGCGGTGGAAGGCTTTACGGAATCGCTGTCCTATGAACTGGAGCCGTTCAATATCAAGGCGAGGCTGGTGGAGCCGGGCTACGCGCCGACCACAAATTTCAGCGTCAACGGAGCCGCGCGCATGCAAGGTCTGATGCCCGCGGATTACGGTTCTTTCGTTCAATCATGCTTCGCAAACATGGCGAACTATCCCACTGCCTTCTGCACCGAGACTGAAGTTGCCGAAGCGACATACGCGGCCGCGGCCGACGAGAGCCGCGCGATCCGGTATCCGGCCGGCGCTGACACGACGCTTCTCGCTGAATTGCGCTGGACGACCTCGGAAGATCACTACCTGGAGGCAATGCGCGGCATGTTCGGCCCGCGGCCGGCTGCTCTGCCGGCGAGCGCCTAACTCTCAGCGCGACAGCTTGGAATATAAAAAAGGGTCGCTCTCCCGAGCGACCCTTTCTCTTTGTCCGTACGGCGAAAAATTACGCCAGCGCCTTGCCCTGAACGGCGAGGCCCTTTTCCAGCATGAGGCTTTGCAATTCACCGGCCTGGAACATCTCGCGGACGATGTCGCAGCCGCCCACAAACTCCCCCTTTACATAGAGCTGGGGAATGGTCGGCCATTGCGAATAGGTCTTGATGCCGTCGCGCAGATCGCCGGATTCGAGCACATTGATGCCCTTGTAGGGGACCTGGAGGTAATCCAGAATCTGCACGACCTGGCCGGAAAACCCGCATTGCGGGAACTGGGGTGTGCCCTTCATGAAGAGCACCACGTCATTGCCCTTCACTTCATTGTCGATGAAC
>JAEXXW010000514.1 GCA_023405565.1 Pseudomonadota bacterium | reverse complement strand
GATGCAGTATCTCGCCCCGTTCACCGGCTGCACCATGGGCGAGTACTTCCGCGACAACGGCATGCATGCCGTGATCATCTATGACGATCTGTCCAAGCAGGCCGTCGCCTATCGTCAGATGTCACTCCTGCTGCGTCGTCCGCCCGGCCGTGAAGCTTATCCGGGCGACGTGTTCTATCTTCACTCCCGTCTGCTCGAGCGGGCGGCGAAGATGAATGATTCTCTGGGCGCCGGTTCGCTGACGGCTTTGCCGGTCATCGAAACGCAGGCCAACGACGTGTCGGCCTACATTCCCACCAACGTGATCTCGATCACCGATGGCCAGATCTTCCTGGAAACCGATCTGTTCTATCAGGGCATTCGTCCGGCGGTGAACGTCGGTCTGTCGGTATCGCGCGTCGGTTCGTCGGCGCAGACCAAGGCGATGAAAAAGGTCGCCGGCAAGATCAAGGGTGAGCTCGCGCAGTACCGTGAAATGGCGGCCTTTGCGCAGTTCGGCTCCGATCTCGATGCCACCACGCAGCGCCTGCTGAACCGTGGTTCGCGCCTGACCGAACTCCTGAAGCAGCCGCAATTCTCGCCGCTGAAGATGGAAGAGCAGGTCGCGATCATCTGGGCCGGCACCAACGGCTATCTCGATCCGCTGCCGGTCAGCAAGGTGCGTGAGTTCGAACACGGTCTCCTGAACCTGCTGCGCAGCAAGCACGAAGACCTGCTGAACACGATCCGCGATTCGCGCGATCTCGACGACGCTTCGGCCGCCAAGCTGAAGGGCATCGTCGACGCCTACGCGAAGTCGTTTGCATAATGTTTATGGCCGGGCGCGAGCCCGGCCTTTCTACTGAGAGGTTGGCGGCTGAGCTGCAAGGGTTGGCCGCAAAGGACCGGCCGCAAGGATTAAGACGGAATGGCTTCTCTCAAAGACATGCGCGTGCGCATCGCCTCGACCAAGGCGACGCAGAAGATCACCAAGGCCATGCAGATGGTCGCGGCGTCGAAGCTGCGCCGTGCGCAGGCGGCGGCTGAAGCGGCACGCCCGTTTGCCGAGCGCATGGAAAAGGTGCTCGGCAATATCGCATCGACCGTGACCGACCTGGCCAGCGCGCCGAAGCTGCTTGGCGGTACCGGCAACGATCAGGTGCATCTGCTTGTGGTCTGCACGGCCGAACGCGGCCTGTGCGGCGCATTCAATTCGTCGATCGTGCGCCTGGCCCGTGAGAAGATCAACGAGCTGACGGCTGCCGGCAAGCAGGTGAAAATCCTCTGCGTCGGCCGCAAGGGTTACGATCAGCTGCGCCGCAATTACGAGAAACTGATCGTCGAATTGATCGAATTGCGCGGCGTGAAGAATGTCGGCTTTACCGAAGCCGATTCGATCGCCCGAAATATTCTCGATCGTTTCGAGAAGGGCGAGTTCGACGTCGCCACATTGTTTTTCTCGCGTTTCAAGTCGGTGATCGCGCAGATCCCGACCGCCACGCAGATCATCCCGCCGGTGCTGCCTGAAAAGGCCGGCAATGGCGGTCAGGCGGACGCAACATACGAATACGAGCCGGAAGAGACCGAGATCCTGAGCGAGTTGCTGCCGCGCAATCTCGCCATCCAGGTGTTTCGTGCCTTGCTGGAAAATGCCGCATCCGAACAGGGTGCACGCATGAGCGCGATGGACAGCGCCACCCGCAATGCCGGCGACATGATCAAGAGGCAGACCATCACCTATAACCGCACGCGTCAGGCGATGATCACGAAGGAGCTGATCGAGATCATCTCCGGCGCCGAGGCCCTGTAGAGGAGATCGGCGAATGGCTTACTCGATTTCTGCAACCACCAAGGGCGGCCGCAACGGCCGTGCGATCCTTGAGAATGGCGGCCTCGCGCTGGCCATGGGTCTGCAGAAAGAGTTTGGCGGCAGCGGCGAGGGGCACAACCCCGAGCAGCTTTTCGCGCTGGGCTGGTCGGCCTGCTTCGGCCAGGCCATTCTCGCGCTGGCCAAGAAGCACGACCTCGACGGTCAGGATGCCCGCGTCACCGTTGCTTTGTCGATGGACAAGGATGAGATCAGCTTCGGCTTCAAGGCCGAGATCAAGGTGACGATCCCCGGCGCAGACAAGGCCAAGGTTCAGGCTCTGGTCGAAGACGCCCACAAGATCTGCCCTTATTCGCGCGCCACGCGCAACAACGTGCCGGTCACGCTGACCGTCGTTTAGAGTTTCAAGGAGACCGATATGGCCACAGCCACCGAAGGCAAACCCAACAAGACCGGAAAGATCACGCAGGTGATCGGCGCCGTTGTGGACGTGCAGTTCGACGAGCATCTGCCGGCGATCCTGAACGCGCTGGAGACCGAGAATAACGGTCAGCGTCTGGTGCTCGAAGTCGCGCAGCATCTCGGTGAGAACACCGTTCGCACCATCGCCATGGATACCTCGGAAGGCCTCGTGCGCGGTCAGGACGTGCAGGATACTGGCGAGCCGATCGCCGTTCCGGTCGGTGCTGGCACGCTCGGCCGCATCATGAACGTGGTCGGCGAGCCGATCGACGAAGCCGGCCCGATCAAGGCGGAAGCCAAGCGCGCCATTCACCAGGACGCGCCGGCCTATACCGACCAGTCGACCGAAGCGGAAATTCTCGTCACCGGCATCAAGGTCGTGGATCTTCTTGCGCCGTATGCAAAGGGCGGCAAGATCGGCCTGTTCGGCGGCGCTGGCGTCGGCAAGACCGTGCTGATTCAGGAACTGATCAACAACGTCGCCAAGGCGCACGGTGGTTACTCCGTGTTCGCCGGCGTCGGTGAACGGACCCGCGAAGGCAACGACCTCTATCACGAGTTCATCGAATCGGGCGTGAACAAGAAGGGCGGCGGCGAAGGCTCCAAATGCGCCCTTGTGTACGGCCAGATGAACGAGCCGCCCGGAGCGCGCGCTCGCGTCGGCTTGTCGGGCCTGACCGTCGCCGAACACTTCCGCGACCAGGGCCAGGACGTGCTGTTCTTCGTCGACAACATCTTCCGCTTCACCCAGGCGGGTTCGGAAGTGTCGGCGCTGCTCGGCCG
>JAEXXW010000381.1 GCA_023405565.1 Pseudomonadota bacterium | reverse complement strand
GGCAAGTGGAACGACTATCAGGTGTCGTTCACGTGGATGGACAATCTCGAAGCTTTGCATCTCGCCTGCGCCTTCGACGTGAAGATGGCGGAGCGCCGTCGCGGCGAAGTGCAGCAACTGATCGCCCACATGAACGAGCAGATGTGGATCGGGCATTTCGATCTGTGGCCCGACGACGGCATGGTGATGTTTCGTCATGCACTCGTGCTCGCCGGCGGCGTCGAGCCATCCGACGAGCAATGCAAGGCGGTGTTGGGCGCCGCGCTCGATACCTGCGAGCGTTATTTCCCAGCCTTCCAGTTCGTGCTGTGGGCTGGCAAATCCGCGCGTGAAGCGCTGGACGCCGCGATGTTCGAGACATCGGGCGAGGCGTAAACCAGTTTCTCCGCTCATTCCCACACGAGCAGAAATCCTGCATATGATGTCGCTCTGAGGTCCCCGCTTTCGCGGGGATGAGCGGACACATATCATGACGAAATCCGAAACCACCCGCCTCGATAATATCGGCATCCTTGCGCTGATCGGTGCTGGCAAGATGGGTGGCGCGATGCTGGAGGGCTGGCTCGCGCTTGGCCTCGATCCGCATAACGTGGTGGTTGTCGACCCACATCCCTCGCCGGAGACCACAGCCCTCACGCAGAAAGGCGTGGTGTTGAATCCGCCGGCCGGCGCGGTATCGAATATCGCCACCGTCGTGCTGGCGGTGAAGCCACAGGTTGCGCCTGAAGCGATGCCCGGCGTTGCGGCACTTGTCGGGTCCAGCACACTGGTGGTGTCGATCATGGCCGGCAAGACACTCGGCTTTCTTGAAGCGGCGATGCCGGATGCAGCCATCGTCCGTGCGATGCCCAATACGCCGGCTGCAATTGGCCGCGGCATCACCGTTGCCGTTCCCAATGCGGTGGTGACGACCGACCAGAAGCAGCGCGCGCATGACCTCCTCGCGGCGTCCGGTGCAGTGGAATGGATCGTCGACGAGAGTCTGATGGACGCCGTGACCGCCGTTTCGGGATCGGGGCCCGCCTACGTGTTCCTCCTGGCGGAAGCCTTGGCCAAGGCGGGCGTTGCCGCCGGATTGCCGGCCGATCTGGCGGCAACCCTGGCGCGTGAAACCGTTGCCGGGGCTGGTGAGTTGTTGCATCGCTCGTCGCTGGATGCTGCAACCCTGCGCAGGAATGTCACGTCGCCCGCGGGCACGACAGCGGCAGCACTGGACGTTCTGATGAAGGACGATGGCGGGCTCGATCCCCTGATGCTGGACGCGGTCGCGGCTGCGACAAAACGATCACGGGAACTGGCCGGCTAGTCCGCGTTTACCTGATCCGCAATTTCCCCGTCATGGAAGTGCCGTGTTCGGTACACTACATTGACGTTGACCGTTCTGGAGAGTGCCATGACCGAAGGCTCTGTGATGCCGACATCCCGCCGCGGCAAGATCATCGAAGCGCTTCTGACATTGCTGGCCGATCAGCCCATCGAGCGGATCGGGCTGGGTGATGTGGCGCAGCAGGCCGGCGTATCGCTGGCCGATCTGCGCGGCGAGTTCTCATCGGTCGTTGCGATCGTCGCCGCTTACATGAAGGATATCGACACGCAGGTTCTGTCGGCTGACATGTCGGATATGACCGACGAGCCCGAGCGCGAAAAGCTGTTCGACATTCTGATGCGTCGGCTGGAGGCGCATACGCCGCACAAGGCGGCGGTCCGGTCATTGTTGCGCTCGAGCTTCCGCGATCCACCGCTGGCCCTGGCCATGAACAGTTTCGTCGCGCGTTCGATGAGCTGGATGTTGACCGCCGCCGGTATTTCCACGGCGGGGCCGCGCGGCGTTGTCCGTGCGCAGGGACTGGCTTTGTCCTATGCACGTGTCGTGTCGACATGGGTGGAAGACGACGATCCCGGTCTGGCCAAGACCATGTCGGCGCTCGATCGTGAGCTTGCACGCGGGCAGCAATTGTCAGGCTTCCTCGATGCGTTCTGGGCCATTCCCGATCGCCTCCAGGCCGGCCGCTGGAGGGCCCGCCGCCATCGCCAGCCGAAGTCGGACGACGACGATATCGTCGCCGCCTGATTGAGGCAGCGGCAACGCTTTTGGCCACGTAAAGCGCGCGCGCGGCGATATCGTAAATATCGCGGTTGTTAATCAAAACTAAACCACAATCGGGCGAGGTACGGACCTTGGGGATTCCATGGTTTCGCGCACACAACGAACGCCCTTTGCGATCTGGTGGTGGACGGTCGACCGCCTGATGTTGGGCGCGCTTGGCGCTCTCATGTTGGCCGGAATCATTCTTCTTCTGGCTGCGAGCTCGCCAGTGGCGACCAAGCTCGGCCTCGATCCGTTCCATTTCGTCAACCGGCAGATCTTCTATCTGATCCCGGCCATCGGCATCATGCTCGCGACCTCCTTGCTGTCGCCGCGGCAGATCCGGCGGCTGGCTCTCGTGGTGTTCGCCATCAGCATGGTGCTCCTTGCCGGCACCTTGGTCTTTGGCACCGAGATCAAGGGCGCGCGGCGCTGGATCGTGCTGCTCGGCGTCAACATCCAGCCCTCGGAATTCGTCAAACCGGCTTTCGTGATCCTGATCGCCTGGCTGTTCGGCGAATCGACCCGCAAGCCGGAAATGCCGGCGAACACGTTCGCGCTTCTGTTGTTCGGTTCGGTTGTGACGCTGCTCATGCTCCAGCCCGATTTCGGACAGACCATGCTGATCGCGATGGTGTGGGGTGCCTTGTTCTTCATGTCCGGGATGCGGGTGATCTGGGTCGGCGGTCTTGCCGGTGCCGCCGTCGTCGGTCTCGGTGCGGCCTATTACACGGTCCCGCACGTGGCCCGTCGTCTGAACCGCTTCATGGACCCGTCATCGGGCGACACGTTCCAGGTCGATAACGCGGTGGAGTCATTTGTGCGCGGCGGCTGGCTCGGGCAGGGGCCGGGCGAGGGCACGGTGAAGCGCATTTTGCCCGATAGCCATGCCGACTTCATCTTCGCGGTGGCGGCCGAGGAATTCGGCATCGCGCTCTGTCTCATCGTTGTCGGTCTGTTTGCTTTCATCGTCATTCGCGCCCTGACGCGCGCGATGCGGGCGGAAGATCCTTTCTCCCGTTATGCGGCCTCGGGCCTAGCGATCCTGTTCGGCGCGCAATCGGCCATCAACATGTCGGTGAATCTGCATCTCATCCCGGCCAAGGGCATGACGCTGCCGTTCATTTCCTATGGTGGCTCGTCGCTGCTGTCGCTCGCCTACGGGATGGGCATGGTGCTGGCACTGACGCGCGAGCGTCCGCGGGCCGAGCAGTTCGGCCGCCGTGGCGGCATGGCCCCATCGCCACATCCGGCTTAGATCCATGATCCGCTCGTCCCCGCGAAGGCGGGACCCAGAAACAAGGGCTGGATTCCCGCTTTCGCGGGAATGAGCGGACGGAGTGCGCTTCTGTATTTGATAATCGCCCTCTAAAGTGGCGGCATGACCCAAGAACACGACATTTCCGCAAAGCCACTCGTCATGGTCGCGGCCGGAGGAACGGGCGGGCACCTGTTTCCGGCCGAGGCGCTGAGCGCCGCTCTGTCGAAGCGCGGCATCGCCACCGTGCTGGCGACCGACAATCGCGCCGCGAAGTTCGGCGATCATTTCACGTCGCTATATGTCGTGCCTAGCGCGACCGTGCGTGGACGCGATCCGATTTCGCTGATGCGTACGGGCGCAACACTGGTTTACGGTCTCGCCAGGGCCATGATGCTGATGCGCAGCGTGAAGCCCTCCGTGGTCGTGGGCTTCGGCGGTTATCCGTCGGTGCCACCGGTGCTGGCCGCGAGCCTGCAAAACATTCCAACTGTCCTGCATGAGCAGAATGCGGTGATGGGACGCGCGAACAAGTTTCTCGCCGGCCGTGTCAGTGCGATTGCGACCGGCTTTGCCGGCGTGACCGACAAGGACAAAGCACTGGCGATCAAGACAACCTGCATCGGTAATCCGCTGCGGCCGGCCGTGATCGCGGCGGCGAATGCGCCATACGAACCGGTCGAACCGAATGGCCCTCTGAACCTGCTGGTTTTCGGTGGCAGCCAGGGCGCGCGCATCATGGCCGACATTGTGCCGGCTGCTATCGCCAAGCTCGAACCGCATCTGCAGATGCGGTTGAAGATCACCCAGCAGACGCGCGAAGAGGATATTCCGCGTGTGCGCGAAATTTATGCCGCCGCGCAGGTGTCGGCCGAAATTGCGCCCTTCTTTAACGACCTGCCCGCGCGCATCGCTGCGAGCCATCTGGTTGTGTCGCGATCGGGAGCCGGAACGGTGTGCGAACTGGCGGCCATCGGCCGGCCGGGCATTCTTGTGCCGCTGCCCAACGCGCTGGATCAGGACCAGGCGGCGAATGCGCTGGTTCTCGAAAAAGCGGGCGGCGCCATCCGGATCCTGCAGCGCGATTTCACGCCGGACCGGCTGGCGGCGGACATCGACGCCCTGGCGGCCGATCCCGGCCGCTTGTCGGCGATGGCGGGGGGTGCCAAAAGCATCGGCGTGCTGGATGCGGCCGAAAGATTGGCCGATCTGGTATTAGGAACCGTCCGTCCCTCCTGAAGGAAAAGCCGATGAAATTGCCGCGAGAACTTGGCCCGATTCACTTCGTCGGGATCGGTGGGATCGGCATGAGCGGGATTGCCGAGGTGCTGGCCAATCTCGACTACACGGTGACCGGTTCCGACGTTTCGGAAAGCGCCAATGTCAAGCGGCTGCGCGACAAGAACATCAAGGTTGATGTCGGCCACGATGCCAAGAATGTCGATGGCGCGGCGGTGGTGGTCGTGTCGTCGGCCATCAAGCGCGACAATCCCGAACTCGTCGCCGCGCGCGCGAAGCGTCTGCCGATCGTGCGGCGCGCGGAGATGCTGGCCGAGTTGATGCGGCTGAAATCGGCGGTGGCGATTGCCGGCACGCATGGCAAGACCACGACGACGTCCATGGTCGCCACCTTGCTCGATGCCGGCAATCTCGATCCGACGGTGATCAATGGCGGCATCATCAATGCCTATGGTACCAATGCGCGGCTCGGCGAGGGCGACTGGATGGTCGTCGAGGCCGACGAATCCGATGGCACCTTCCTGAAGCTGCCGGCCGATGTCGCGATCGTTACCAATGTCGATCCCGAGCATCTCGATCACTTCAAGACCTTCGCCGCCGTGAAGGATGCCTTCAAGGCCTTCGTCGAGAACGTACCATTCTATGGTTTTGCGGTGATGTGTACCGATCATCGCGAGGTGCAGGCCTTGGTCGGCCGCATCGAGGATCGCCGTGTCATTACTTATGGCGAGAATCCGCAGGCCGATGTGCGGCTGGTCGATCTCAATCATGCTAACGGCGCATCGAAATTCTCGGTGGTGTTTCGTGGTCGTGACGACCAAGCCGAGCATGTGATCGATAATCTCACGCTGCCGATGCCTGGGCGGCATAATGCGCTCAATGCCACAGCAGCGATCGCCGTTGCCCATAACCTCAATGTATCCGACGAGCAGATCCGCACCGCATTGGCATCATTCGGTGGTGTGAAGCGGCGCTTCACGCGCACGGGTGAATGGAACGGGATCACGATCATCGACGATTACGGCCATCACCCGGTCGAGATTGCGGCGGTGCTGCGCGCGGCCCGTGAATCATCGTCGGGCCGCATCATCGCCGTGATGCAGCCGCACCGCTATACGCGGCTGAAGGAATTGTTCGAGCAATTCTGCACCTGTTTCAACGACGCCGATGCCGTGATCGTGGCGGATGTTTATTCCGCCGGTGAAGCGCCGATCGAAGGTATCGACCGCGATCATCTGGTGCAGGGCATGCGGGCGCGTGGCCATCGCAATGTGTCGGCATTGCAGAATTCGGAAGGTCTCGCATCGATGGTGCGCGGTATCGCGCAGCCGGGCGACATGGTCGTCTGCCTCGGTGCCGGTAACATCACGCAATGGGCCTATGCGCTGCCAGGCGAATTGAAGGCGCTGGGGTGAGCGTCCTGTAATGACCTTCCCTGACATCACCGCCGATCTCACGTTGCGTATGCCGCAATTGCGCGGACGGCTTCTCGCCAATCAGCCGCTCGCGGAACTGACATGGTTTCGTGTCGGCGGTCCGGCGCAGGTGCTGTTCATGCCGGAAGACGAAGGTGATCTCGCATATTTCCTGCAGAACCTGCCGGCCGAAATTCCGGTGATGGTGATCGGTCTTGGCTCCAATCTGATTGTCCGCGATGGAGGGGTCTCGGGTGTGGTCATTCGTCTTGGCCGCGGATTCAATGACATTGCTGTCGAGGGGCTGCGCATTCGTGCCGGAACCGCAGTGCCGGATGTGAAAGTTGCTCGGACGGCGCAGGAGCATGGCATTTCAGGTCTTGCCTTTCTGCGTGGGATTCCAGGCGGCATCGGCGGTGCGCTGCGCATGAATGGCGGCGCTTACGGCCGCGAGACCAAGGATGCGTTGGTCGAAGCGCGAGGCGTTGGTCGCAATGGCCATGTGCGCGTCTACAGCAATGCCGACATGCACTATACCTACCGCCATTGCGGCGCGCCGGACGACGTGATCTTCACGCAGGCTCTGTTCGAGGGACAGGCGGGCGACCGCGCGACGATTGCCGCCGAGATGGAGAAGATCACGGAATCACGTGAGGCAACACAGCCGATCAAAAGCCGCACCGGTGGCTCGACCTTCAAGAATCCGGAAGGCCACAAGGCGTGGCAATTGATCGATGCCGCCGGCTGCCGCGGACTCGTTGTCGGCGATGCACAGGTGTCGGAACTGCATTGCAACTTTCTGATCAATCGCGGTCAGGCGACCGCCAAAGACATAGAAACGCTGGGTGAAACGGTGAGGAAACGGGTGAAAGAAAATTCGGGTGTGACCCTGGAATGGGAAATCAAGCGGATCGGAATTCTGCCTGAAGGGGCTGAATCATGAGCGACCCGGTTCTCGTTGTCGGTGGTGGGCTCGGCGGAGCCGCCACCGCCTTGGCGCTTGGCCGTAAGGGTCTCGATGTGCGGCTGTTGGAAGAGGCGACGGAATTCGGCGTCATCGGGTACGGCATTCAGCTCGGTCCCAATGTGTTTTCGATGCTGGACCGGCTCGGCGTCACAGACGCGGTGATGGCGAGCGCGATCCGGCCAAAGAACGTTAAGATGCTCGACTCGGTGGATGGAGGGGTGATCGCCTGCATCCCCACCGGCGATTCATTCGTGAAGCGATTCAAGCGTCCTTATGTGGTGATCCATAGGGTCGATCTGCATCAGGCGCTGCTGGACGCCTGCCGTGCGCTTGGCAATGTCGAGATGATCGCGAATGCGAGCGTCAGGGCATTCGAGGATTTGGGTGACCGCGTGCGCGTCGATCTTGCGGACGGCCGCCAGTTCCATGGAGCGGCGCTGATCGGTGCTGATGGCATCCGCTCCACCATCCGCCAGCAGATGCGCAACGAAGGACCGCCGCGCACGATCGGCTATGTTGCGCATCGGACCATCCTGCCGATGGACGACGTGAAGTTCGATGTCGACCGCGATGACGTCGTGCTGTGGTCGGGCGATGGCTTCCACATCGTGCATTATCCGCTGCGCAACTACAGCCTGTTCAACGTCGTGACCGTGTTCAAGACGTTGAACATGGATCCGACCGACACCGAAAGCCCGCATCCTGATCTCGCGCATGTCTATCGCGACTCGCATCCGACCATGAAGAATCTCTGGGCGATGATGGACCTGTCGCGGCGCGGCTGGGTCTCGTCCGACCGCGATCCGATCCGGCCCTGGAGCAAGGGCCGCGTCACATTGCTGGGTGATGCCGCTCATCCGACCTTGCAGACGCTCGCGCAGGGCGCCTGCATGGCGATTGAAGACTCGGTCTGTCTCGGAGAATTGCTGGATGGCACGTCGGGCAGCCAGATCGCGGAGGCGTTCCAGCAATACGAGCGGGCGCGTTACCTGCGCACGGCGCGTGTGCAGTTCGAGTCGCGCTATCACTGGGACAATTGGTATCACGTCGGCGGGATCGAGCGCGAAGTCGCGCGCGCGACCTGGTCGGTGAAGGACGAGCAGCAAATGTATGACTGCCTCGCCTGGCTCTATGACGGTTTCAAACTGCCGCAAAAACGAGAGGCTGCATGACGAAACATGTTGCGGTGTTGATGGGTGGCTGGTCGTCGGAGCGCGACGTTTCGCTTCGTTCCGGCGAGGCCTGCGCGAATGCGGCTGAGCGGGCGGGCTATCGCGTGACCCGTGTCGATGTCGCCCGCGATATCGCGACCGTGCTCGACCGGCTGAAGCCGGATGTCGCCTTGAATCTGCTGCACGGCCGTCCGGGCGAGGACGGCACAATCCAGGGCATCCTCGAAATTTCTGGCATCCCGTATTCGCATTCGGGCGTGCAGGCATCGTCGCTGGCGATGAAGAAGGACCTCGCCAAGGTGGTGCTGGCGGCCGCCGGTGTGCCGGTGCCGCAGGGGAAGGTCGTGTCGCGTCTCGACGCCGCCAAGGACCATGTTCTGCCGCGGCCCTATGTCATCAAGCCGATCGCCGAAGGTTCGAGCGTCGGCGTGTTCATCGTCACCGACCATCACGATCACCCGCCGCAGGAATTGTTCCGTGAGGACTGGGCGTTCGGCGAGACGGTCCTGTGCGAGACCTTCATCCCCGGCAAGGAACTCACCTGCGCCGTGGTGAAGGACAAGGCCACGGACGTGATCGAGATCGTCCCGAAGGTGCGTTTCTACGATTATGAAGCCAAATATGCGCCGGGTGGTTCGGAGCATGTTCTGCCGGCGCAGATCGATCCGGCCGTCTATCGGGCTGTCCAGGACTTTACCGTTGCCGCTCACAACGCTCTCGCATGCCGTGGGGTGACACGGGCGGACTTTCGCTATGACGACAGTCGGCCCGGCATCGAAGGGCTTGCATGCCTTGAGGTCAATACGCAGCCGGGCATGACCGAGACGTCGCTCGTTCCGGAACTCGCCGCGTATGCGGGCATCAGCTTCGAAGACCTCGTGCGATGGATGATCGAGGACGCGTCTTTCAATCGCTGATGCGCGTCACATCATGGCGTGAGGTAATCGGCCACGGCGCGTTGTGATTTCGCGCCGGGAAATCCATCACTTCCCTCGGACTTATCTCAAACTTTACTGAAAGTTTACCAAGAGGCCCGAAGACTGACCTTCGCGTATTGATCACGCTTTAGCTGCCTTCCGGGCTGTGGGAACGTGAGATGCGCAAGTTTCGCTACAGTGATTGTAGCGGGGGACGGAGGGGCCTTGCGTGTCTGGGAAGCATGACGATTCCTGGCTTCGCCAAGCCATCGGCCATCCCCGAATTCGCGTTGCATGTTGGTGTCGGGTTTGAAGAGCTTGTTCGATGCGTGATCGAGGACGCCTCGCTCAATCGATGACGCGAGCCCCGGATCTCCGGCGTGCGGAGCGTGCGCTCAATCGATTGTCGTTTTCGCTGGAACGAAAGCTGCCGCGTGGTGCCGGAACGTTCGGGGCCGTGGCGCTCGTGCTGGGCGGGATTGCCTATGGCGTCGTTCTCGGCGGTCATGCCGACATCGTTCGCGAACAACTGGCCGATACTCGCGATTCAATTGCCAACACTGTCGGCTTCCAGATCACATCGATCGCGCTGAGCGGCGAGAAGCAGCTCACGCGCGAGGAAATCCTCGGCATTGCCGGCATCACCGGCCGCTCGTCGCTGCTGTTTCTCAATGCAGATGAAGCGCGCACCCGGCTGAAGGCCAATCCGTGGATTGCCGACGCCACCATTCTCAAGCTGTTCCCGGACCGGCTGCATATCTCCGTCACCGAGCGCCGCGCCTTCGCCTTATGGCAAAAGGACGGGCGCGTGCAGGTCGTGTCCCGCGACGGCACCGTGGTCGAGCCGTTCGTTGCGCCGCATGTCGCGCATCTGCCACTGGTCGTCGGCAAGGGCGCGAACGAGAAGGCGGCGGACTTCCTCACCGTGATGGACAATTACCCGGCGCTTCGTGACCAGGTGCGTGCCTATATCCTCGTTGCTGATCGCCGATGGAATCTGAAGCTCAAGAACGGCATCGATGTCCGGTTGCCGGAAGCTGAGCCCGCGACGGCCATCGAGGCCCTGATCGCGCTCGACAAGAGCAAACAATTGCTCTCGCGCGATATCGCGGCGATCGATCTGCGAATTCAGGACCGTGTCACGGTCCGCCTCTCCGATGCCGCCGCGGCGGCGCGGGCGGAAGCCCTCAAGAGCAAAACCCAGAAGCGCAAGGGCAGCGACGCATGAACTCACTGCAACTCGGCTTCGCTCCGAAGATGAAGCCCGTCTCGCCGAAAAGGGCCGCGATCGTGGCGGCGCTCGATGTCGGCACCAGCAAGGTGGTCTGCGTGATTGCCCGGCTTGAGCCGCGCGGCGCGCAGGACGTCTTGCGGCGCCGGTCCCACGCCGTCGACATCATCGGCTTCGGCCATGTCGAGGCGCGCGGCATGAAATCCGGCAATGTCGCCGATCTCGAAGCCGCCGACCACGCGATTCGCCAGGCGATCACCATCGCCGAGCAATCGGCCTCCGTTCATCTGGAGTCCGTTGCCGTATCGATATCCACAGGCCGTCTCGGCAGCGAGCGCTTCACGGCCTCGGTCGATATCGTCGGTCCGTCGATCCGCGAGAACGACATCGCCCGCCTGCTGGCCGCCGGAAGCCAGCATTCCGGCCGGGAAGGGCGCATCGTCGTCCATTCGCTGCCGCTCGGCTATGCCATCGATGGCGTTCATGGCATCCGCGATCCGCGTGGCATGCTGGCGCGTCACTTCGGCCTCGATATGCATGTGGTGACGGCAGACATCGCTGCGCCGCGCAATCTGATGCTGGCGATCGAGCGTTGTCATCTCTCGGTCGAGGCGATGGTCGCTTCGCCTTACATGGCCGGCTTGTCCGCACTAGCGGATGATGAAGCTGATCTTGGTGCTGCCGTCGTGGATATGGGCGCGGGCACGACGACCATCGCGGTATTCTCCGGCGGTCGCTTTATCCACATCGATGGCTTTGCCGTCGGCGGTCATCACGTGACCATGGATCTTGCGCGCGGACTCAATGCAAAAGTTGCGGACGCCGAGCGAATCAAAACGTTCTATGGCACAGTTGTGGCCGGAATGAGCGATGAGCGCGATATGATTCCAGTGCCGGCGATGAGCTCCGATTCTCGCGAGCCGCCGCAGGTCGTCTCACGCGCAGCTTTGGTGCCTTTCATCAAGCCGCGCGTCGAGGAAATCCTGGAAATGATTCGCGACCGGCTCGCGGCATCTCCGTTTGCAGCGGAGCCGCAAGGCACGGTGATCCTGACGGGCGGCGCCAGTCAGTTGACCGGTTTGTCGGAGCTCGCATCGCGCATTCTGGGACGGCAGGTGCGCGTGGGACGGCCTTTGGGAATATCCGGATTGCCGGATGCAGCAAAAGGGCCGGCCTTCGCGGTCGCAGCGGGGCTTCTTGTGTATCCGCAGGCGGCGCATCTCGAACATTTCGAACCGCGGAAAACGCGGCAGATGATGACAGGATCGGGTGGTTACATCTCTCGGGTCGGACGATGGCTGAAGGAAAGCTTCTGATGACCGGTTTTCAGAATCTCTGGAATGGCCGGCGGCGGACCGGTCGTTGCGGGGGAGTTACCCACGCCCGCGTATTGAAGAGGCAGCCATGACAATGAATCTTTCAGCTCCGGATATCCGCGAGTTAAGGCCGCGGATCACCGTCTTCGGTGTCGGCGGTGCCGGCGGCAATGCCGTCAACAACATGATCAGCGCGGGTCTGCAGGGCGTCGAATTCGTCGTCGCCAATACGGACGCTCAGGCGCTGTCCACGTCCAAGGCAGCCCGCAAGATTCAGATGGGTGTGCAGGTGACCGAGGGACTCGGCGCCGGGTCGCAGCCCGAGGTTGGCCGTGCCGCTGCGGAGGAAGTGGTCGACGAGATTCGCGATCATCTGTCCGGCGCGCATATGGTGTTCGTCACGGCCGGCATGGGCGGTGGCACCGGCACGGGTGCTGCCCCCGTGATCGCCAAGGTGGCCCGCGAAATGGGTATCCTCACGGTTGGCGTCGTGACCAAGCCGTTCCAGTTCGAGGGTGCGCGCCGTATGCGTTATGCGGAAGCCGGCATTATCGAGCTGCAGAAGCATGTCGATACGCTGCTGGTCATCCCCAACCAGAATCTGTTCCGCGTTGCCAACGAGAAGACGACCTTCGCCGATGCCTTCGCGATGGCTGATCAGGTGCTCTATTCGGGCGTGGCCTGCGTCACCGATCTGATGGTCAAGGAAGGCCTTATCAATCTCGACTTCGCCGACGTCCGCGCCGTCATGCGCGAGATGGGCAAGGCGATGATGGGTACCGGCGAAGCGTCGGGCGAGAAGCGCGCCATCACCGCGGCCGAGGCGGCCATTTCCAATCCGCTGATCGACGACAATTCGATGAAGGGCTCCAAAGGCCTGCTGATCTCGATCACCGGCGGCAAGGATCTCACCCTGTATGAGGTCGACGAAGCCGCGACCCGTATCCGCGAGGAAGTCGATCAGGACGCCAACATCATTGTCGGCGCCACCTTCGACGAAGCGATGGAAGGCATCATCCGCGTCTCGGTGGTTGCGACCGGTATCGACAAGCCGGCGGCAGCAGCGACGAAGCCGGCCGAGCCGGTGAAGCGCGCCATTCCAGAAGCGCCGCGTCAGGTCGAGCGTGTGGCTCCGGTCGCGCCGCGTCCAGCACCGGCGCCGGAAGCTCATGCCTCTCTCTCTCTTGAGGCCGCTGTCGCCGCTGCCCTGGCGCAGCCCGCCGCCGAGCCGTTGCCGGTCGAAACCGCGATCGACGACGTCACCATCCGGCCGACGCCGCAAAAGCCTTCATTGTTCATCGAGCAGCCGGCACCACCGCCGCCGCCCGTGGAGGAAGATTTCGGCACTTTCATTCCTCCGCAGCCGGAGCGGATTCAGCAGCGTCCGCGGATGCCGCGGATCGATGAACTTCCGCCCCAGGCACAGCGCGAGATCATGGCCCAGCAGCGGGGCGAGTTGCCGGCGCCGGAGCCCGAGAAGCAGCGGATGTCGCTTCTGAAGCGTCTCGCGACCGCGGGACTTGGGCGCAAATCCGAGGAACAGGACGAGCAGGCCGTCCGTCATGAGCC
Source organism: Pseudomonadota bacterium (assembly GCA_023405565.1). Taxonomy (GTDB): domain Bacteria; phylum Pseudomonadota; class Alphaproteobacteria; order Rhizobiales; family Xanthobacteraceae; genus Pseudorhodoplanes. The sequence continues at coordinate 1,148 of JAEXXW010000381.1, read as the reverse complement.
GCAACCGATGGATGCCCGTCCGATGATGCCGCCGATGCAGCGTATGCCGCAGCAGCGTCCTCCGGCGCCGCGTCCGCTCGACCCGCGCGGTGGAGAGAATCGCGATCCGGTATCGGAGTATGCCCGTCGTCAGCAGGGCCTCGATATGCATGGTCGTCAGGCACCGGTGAACAACGCCCCGGAAGATGATCAGCTCGATATCCCCGCTTTCCTGCGTCGGCAGGCGAACTAACGAATTGTAACAAATGGATACGGAAAGCCCCGGCCTTCGCCGGGGCTTTTTCTTTATAGAGCTGTTGAAAGAGCGGGCTGGGGATAATTTTCAGGCGTCTGACCGGTTTGTTAACCCTCTGAATTCCCTAAATTTTTGGTCAGCATTGATGCCAAATAACGTTACCCATCGGTGACGATTGTTGCTTAATTAACACATGCGGCCATAAAATAAGGCGCGCCGCGGACGTGAATGCGGCCGGATCAAGGTAACAAACGGTAAAAAAGCGTGACTTTGGAGGACTCGGACCTGGGATTAAGGTTCGATCGTCAAAGGGGTTTCGCCCCGGAGATTCGAGCAACGGTTTGGGGACCAGTCCGCAAGGACATGCTCGTGACTTCGAGGCGAAAACAAGTCTGACGTTTATTGGGGTCATTCGGGGGATTGCGTTGCGCCGTTCGTGCGTAGCGTCAGCCGAACAAAAAAGACGGAACGAGCGTATGAAAGCCGCGAGGCAAACCACGCTGCGTGAACAGGTTACGGTTTCCGGCATCGGAGTTCATTCCGGCCTGCCCGTGAACCTCACTCTCAATCCGGCGGATGCCGGCACAGGTATCGTCTTCTCCCGCATCGACGCGGATGGTGGCGAGCGCGAGGTCCGCGCTGACTATCGTTCCGTCACAGCGACCGAGTTGGCCACTGTCCTCGGCGATGAATCGGGCGTCCTCTGCTCGACTGCCGAACATATTCTCGCAGCCCTTCGCGGCCTTGGTGTGGATAACGCCCTGGTTGAAGTCGATGGCCCGGAAGTGCCGATCATGGACGGCAGCGCGGCGCCCTTCGTCGCTGCGATCGACCAGGTGGGTGTCGTGTCGCTTTCGAAGGCGCGCCGCTACATCAAGGTGTTGAAGCCGGTGCGCGTCGCCAAGGGCGAGTC
>JAEXXW010000360.1 GCA_023405565.1 Pseudomonadota bacterium | reverse complement strand
ATCTACGACTTCGTCGCCGAACTGCACCGCACAAGGCGCGTGTCCGACAAGACCTATGGCCGCGTACATGCGATGTTCGGCGACACCGGCATGGTCGAATTCGTTGGAATACTCGGATACTACACCCTGGTCGCGATGACACTGAATGTCTTTCACGTGCCACTGCCGGATGGCGAGACCTATCCCTTCCGGGAGCCCGGCAGTACCGTTAAGCGCCCGGCTAAAACCGGATCAACGTCAAAGAGCAAAACGAAGTCGCAGTCGAAGTCGGTCAAACGCTGACATGCTGGCTGCAATGACAAAGACCGAAACATTGCATCACCTTCTGCTTCCCGGCATGCACCCATAGCGCTGAGCTATCACGGCCCCCTCATCCCTGCGGTTTGCGCGAATCTGCGTTGATCAATATGCGTTGGAACCATCACGCATATTGCGGATGATGGCGTATCAAATTAATGGCCGGGGGCAGGCATGAAGAAAGCGGTTGCTGAATTCATAGGGACTTTCACACTCGTCTTGTTCGGTTGCGGTGCCGCGGTGATTGCCGGCATGGGCACCGGGCCAACGTCAGTCGACATTCTCGGCATCGCTTTCGCATTCGGTCTGTCAATTGTCGCAATGGCTTATGGCATCGGTCCAATCTCCGGATGTCACGTCAATCCGGCCGTGAGCTTTGGCGTCCTGCTGGCTGGTCGCATGTCTGTCGGTGATTTCATCACCTATGTGATCGCCCAGGTCCTTGGCGCAATTGCAGGCGCAGCCGTGCTGTATCTCATTCTGTCTGGCAAGGCTGCTGGGTGGAATGGCGGTCTCGGCCAGAATGGCTGGGGCGAAGGCTATCTGGGCCAGTACAATCTCACCTCCGCCTTCGTTTTCGAAGTGGTGGCGACATTCCTCTTCCTCGTCTGCATTCTTGGCGTGACGCAGCGCGGAGCTCCGTCGCAGTTTGCGGGTCTTGCCATCGGTCTGACCCTGACGGTCATCCATATCGTCGGCATCAACGTCACCGGCGTCTCGGTCAATCCGGCTCGCTCGATCGGCCCCGCGCTGATCGGCGCCAGCAACGCACCGCATGCCGTCGCGCAGCTCTGGCTGTTTATTGTCGCGCCGCTGATCGGCGGCGGCATTGCCGGTCTGTTCTTCAAGTCAGGTCTGCTTGAAGCAGACAAGGACTAAATCCCGAAAAGGAGACATGGGCGCCGGAAGAAGCAATCCGGCACCCTTCCTGCCTTTTTACCTGGCGACAAAGAATCTTGAGCCGCTTGCGCAAATGCGGGCAGTCTCTATTTTTGGTCGTGAACGTCCTGGAAGCAATCCAAGCGATTGCATCCCATGCGATCAAAAGCCAGATGGTCACAAAGTGAGTGAATGCGATGCCGGATCACCCGACATCGACAAACAACAAGGTGGTCAATATCCGGACCCGACGGCCATTTCATCCGGGGTCTCGGGCTGAACCGCCGATTGAAGAGCTGGAACAATTTACGCGCAGCAACGAGCCTGATGACTTCAGGCATCGGATGCTGGTGAACCTGATTGCATTCGGTTTTGTCGGCGTCCTGGTCGTTTCCGCCCTTTGGCTCGCGAATTCTCTCGCAACGATGCGAAGGGATCAGGATTGCGTTTTGTCCGGAAAGCGCGGCTGCACGACGGTAGAAGCGCCGGTCAAAGCACGCTGATACGACGAAGCGCCAGTCGCTTCGTCACTGCCAATCCCGTCATTCTCAATTTTCGATTCTCAGATCCACTGGCGCGAGGCCTGAGAAGCCAATGGCGGCGGCAGCGCGCGGCGTGAGATCGATCACGCGACCTTTGATGAAAGGACCGCGATCGTTGATGCGGACCACCACCGACTTGCCCGTTCTTTTGTGGGTGACACGGACCTTGGTCCCGAACGGGAGGGTGCGATGCGCTGCTGTCAGACCCTGCGGCCGGGCCATTTCCCCACTCGCAGTCTTTTCGCCCGCATATCCGTAAACGGATGCAATTCCGCTCATCGGATGACGATTGTCGGCGAGTGCCGCCGTGGTCAGTGTGAAAGACGCCAAAAGAATCCCGCCGATCCCCCGAACGACCATCCCCCGATACCTCACGCCTTGTTGATAGTAAAAAGCGCGTTAAGAACCGATTGGTTCCAAAGCCCGGCGCGAGGAAGGAATGTTTGCGATCATTCTGTGGCGTGCGTCGCCCAAATTATTGATTTGGTGGGGCAAAATAAAAAAGGACGAGCCGCTTCCCGCGGCCCGCCCTTTTTCAATTCCTTTGGCGAATCAGAAATATGCGATCGAAACGTGAGACCCGTGTTTAACGAGCCGAACCTGCCTCTGCGGGCGCCGCCGCGGCGGAACCGGATGTGCTCGCTGTTGACGCTGGCGCGGGTTGCGGAGATGCGGGAGCCGCTTCAGGCGCCGGAGCCGCAGGCCGTGTCTGAGGCGCCGCTGTTCGGCTACCACCGCGGCCAACAACAGACTGAATCTTGCTTAGCACCATCGCGTGCAGACGCGCCGACTTGTCGATGTTGACATGGTCAATGCCCGGCTGGCCGCTCATGTCGATATTCTGCAATTCGCCACGGAAACCCGGACCACGCCGCATATGGGCATAGTCGCGCTGGGTCAGGTTCATCACGCGGGCGACGTTGCTCGAAGCGGCGAACGAACCGGTCCCATCGAAGGGGACGATCAGCGCGACCGGTACACCCTTCTTGCCGAGATATTCGCCCATGAACATCACGGCATCGGCGCCGAGCGAATGCCCCACCAGAATGATGGGGGCACGATTACCGGCCCTGTATTTCGCAGAGATATCATCCGCCAAGGTCTGCCATTCGGAATGGTTGTGGACGCTTGCGCTGATACCCCGGGCCTGGATCTTGGACGCAAGGTCATCCATGCCGAGCGAAAAGACATTCAGCAGGCCGCGGAGCAAATAGACATGTGCAGCAC
>JAEXXW010000320.1 GCA_023405565.1 Pseudomonadota bacterium | reverse complement strand
CTCGACGATGCCTTGTCAAAGGCCGGAATTCTCGTCGTTCTCGTCGATCATGAGGCATTCCGAAGAGTCGCATCGGACCAGCGCAACGGTGCGGTGATTTACGACACGCGCGGCATCTGGCGTCAGTAAGCGTCTCGAGCGAAGTGGCTACCCTGTTCGCGTGAAGAAAGCGTGTCGAAACAAAAGGCAAGAGCCCCGGCTTTGATCTCTTCAAAGCCGGGAGGCTCTAGCTGGCCATCCGGCGCCCGTCCGGCGCAAGATGGAGAATACCGGCTGTTTCGCGCGCGAGAATATCCGCATAGACTTCGGCGATGCGCTGACGCCGGAGATGCTCGAACGTGCGATTGCGATGCAGATGCGCGATGTTGATCTTGATCGATTGTTCCCGCTCGATCAGTAGGCTCATGCCCCGCGCTATATCCTGAACGGATGTCGGATCGGCGCGATATCCGACGTCCTGGCTTTCGAACAAGCCGTCGACGCCGCGATTCTGCGACCAGAGAATGGGCAGCCCGGCCAGGAGTGCCTCCACATGAACCATGCCGTAGGTTTCGCGGTGCGGTGCCATGACGAAAGCCGTGTAGCCATTCAACACCTGCTGCACATTGCCGTGTGGCAATGCGCCCATCATCCGGAGGATGGATGACGCCTTGTTGCGCCGTATGATAGTCTCCGCGGCTCTGATCGATGTCGCCTTTCCGGTTCCGTAAATGTCGATCGACAGATCGGGATGTTCGCGTGCCGCCAGCACGCCGGCTTTCACGAGCTGCTCCAAGCCCTTTCGCTTCCACGAATCGAGATGAAACACGCTGACAAGGCGGGTTCCTTCTGCCACGGTCGGTGCCAGCACCTCGTCGGCGGCGGTCATAACGGGCAGCAGCTTGATCTTCCTGTGCGGAACGTGGAGCGCTTTTCGGAAATATTCGCCAGTCCAGGGTGCGGCTGGCAGCAGCGCTTGCGCTGTTGCTGCGATCGCACGGTAGCGCGGTCGTAATCCACGCTTGATCTCGAATATTCGGGTGTCTGTATCGCCCCAGAGACTGCAGATAAAAGGGTGTTCCAGGTTGCGGGCGATCTCGGCCGCGACCAGTCCTTCGACGGAGAATTTGTGGGCGTGAACGAGATCGAAACTGATCTGTCGCTCCCCGAGGTCGCGCATGATCGCCGCCGCCACAGGCCGAAGAAACCTTTCCAGCCCGATGCCGTAGGGGGGCGCACCATAGGCGACAGCCGTGTGCTCGGTGTCGAAGCGCGTCAGGAAGACGCCAGGACGATGCGTTCTGTTCAGCGAGTAAACGATGTGATGAAAGCCAGGTGTAGCCGCCAGCAGATTCGCGACGGCCCTGGTTTTTCCCGGATTGATCGGATCAGGAAAATCGGCGCTGATATGAATAATGGTCTTCATAGGTCCTCGTCGGCGCCGGCAGCGAAACGGCGATGCCAAAAGCAAGCGAACAGATGTTGGCCAGCGTCGTGAATCCGCTGGATTCAGTGATGCCATTGAGCAGGACAAACGCGAGCATTCCGAACGCTATTCGATCGCGATAGATGATGGCCCGCAATGTCACACCAGTGATCGACATGACGAACAATGCAACGCCGATCCAGCCGGTCGTCAGCAGCAATTGTAGCATCACGTTGTGCGCATGAGACGTCGCAAAGCCGATCTCATTGGCATGTTGAGGCAGAACGAACACCGACGCCGCATAGCCGTAGCCCATCAGCGGCTGTGCTTCGACAAGCTTCAGAACAGCGTACCAGATTTCGGTGCGGCCGGTGAATGAGGTGACTTCCCCGACATCGCCGCTCCGCGAGACCGCTTTCAACAGGTATTCCTGCCCGAAGGGCAGGACGGCAGCGAAGAGCAGAGCAATCACCGAAACAACGAAAAGTCCTGCATAGAGGCGCTTCCAGGTAAAAGCGTAAGCCGCGATCAGGATCAGGATCGTCATGACGAGGGGTGAGCGGGAATTCGTCATGAGCAGGGCCGCGCCGCAGAGCAGGACGGCAGTTGGCACGATCAGCCGATTCATGCGGTGGAATTCGCGGGCATAAAGTCCCGTCGCGATGAGACCGAAGGCAGCGATCAGCGCCATGTTGTTGGCGCTGCCGGCGATGCCGGCAAGGCGCGGACTGATGAAGCGTTCCTCATTCACCCAATAGACGTAATGTCCAAATTCCGGGATCGCAAAATAGACGACGATCGATATGGCGCAGAACAACGCGATGGCGAGGACCAGTGTGGCAAATACCTCGGCGGCTTCAAAAACAGAAAAGAGATAAGCCGAGAAGACGACACACGAGAAAATGGTGAATGCGGAGACGGTTGTGTAGATCGGATTGGGCGATACCAGAGCCGTTGCGAAGAGCCAGACCAGAAACAGAAAGCATGGAAGATTGACAGGATTGCGCAGCAACTCGATCCAGCGGCGGGCGTGGATCAGGGCAACGGTTGCGACTGTGATCCAGAGCGCAATCTTGATAACGACCTGGAAATCGACGTCCTTATCCTGGTAATCGCGGATACGGAACACCGCATGCATCAGAAAGGCAGCCAGGAAGAGATGGATAAACGTTGCCAGCTTGTGACCGTGGGCAACACCCCAGAGCAGTGCGATGCAGCCGACGATGATCGGCGCTGCAGCGAGTGCGATCAGACTTGATGGCTCGAACAGCATCAATCCTGCCGCCACGGCCATGGCCGCGATTGCGGAAACGATGATGAATGAATTGCCGGTGAGAGTCATTGTGTGTTCCGCACCAGACGGATTACGGTACCGCTCACGGCCAGGAGCCATCCCGCGGCACAGGCTACGATGGCGCCTGTCTCGAGATAGTAGAGAGAAAGAGGCAGGCTGAGGCCGACGGCGAGGATGGAGGCCAAGCCGCGCAGCTGAAAGTAATGGCGGAAGTCCCGCCGTGCATATACCAGCGATTCCAGTGGCATCGCCAAACCCATCAGAACGTAGACGGGCAACCAGGCCAGCAAGGCTGTGCCGACACCGGAGAATTTCGCTCCATAAGCCAGGGCTACGAGCTGGTTCGCGAACAGGCCGGCAGTCACGCAATAAACAAGACTGATGACGGCATAGAAGGCGGCGCAGTTCATCGTGAAAACAAGCGTGTCGCGCGTGCCTGGATGATGAGCGACCCTTGCGAAAACCGACTTGTCGGCAATATCCAGGCCGCGCATGATGATCTGCAGGGGCTGCATCAGGCTGCGGGTGGCAACGAAGATGGCGGCGTGAATGGGAGCGGCCGTCGCGCCCAGCAGCAGCAGTGGTAAGTGATTATAGCCGCTATAGGTCAAAGTCGCGGCGGCGGACCACCCGCCGTAACGCAGAAGATCGTTGCGGAGCAGTCGCTTTCCGCGGGACCAGGCGGGCGCGCCGACGCTGAACATCAGCGCCAGCGCGTGCAGCAGCATGGCGCCACATAGTATAATGAGCAAAGTCTCGTAGCGGATGAGGTGCTGCATGGCCGCCGCGGCCAAAGCCACGGACACCAGGCCGTACCAGGCCGAACTCGCCAGCAGAAATCCGGCCTTTCCGGTCTTGATCAGAAAAGCCCGGGAAAACTCAAGTTGTAGATAAACAACAAGGCTTGCGAGGCTGGAGAGGGCAATCAGATGTCCGTATCGCGGTAATGCGATGAAGACCACGCCGCCAATCAGACAC
>JAEXXW010000290.1 GCA_023405565.1 Pseudomonadota bacterium | reverse complement strand
ATGTCTGCCATCCCTCGCTTGCGAATGACAATCTGTCAGGAATTGCCGTTGCCATCGCGCTGGCGCAACGTCTGAGCCAGGTGAATCTTCGTTATTCCTACCGTTTCCTGTTCATTCCCGGCACAATCGGAGCCATTACATGGCTCTCGCTCAATCAGGAGCGGCTCAGCAAGATCAAGCACGGCATCGTCATGACTTGCGTGGGAGATGCCGGATCTGTCACCTATAAGGCGAGCAGGCGCGGTGATGCCGAAATCGACAAGGCATGGGCCTATGTTCTGCAACAAAGCGGAGAGCCGTTCGAGATCCGGCCATTCTCTCCGCTAGGATATGATGAACGGCAATATTGTTCGCCGGGCTTCAATCTTCCGGTCGGATGTTTCATGCGAACGCCGCATGGGGAGTTCAGGGAATATCATACATCCGCTGACAACCTCGATCTTGTCCGGCCGGCGGCGCTCGCCGATTCCCTGCAGAAGGTTTCTGCGGCCATCGATGTGATCGACAACAATGCGTATTACTTCAACCTGAAGCCATTCTGTGAGCCAAAGTTGGGAAATTATGGCCTGTACAAACCGACGGGCGGGCTTTCGGCCGATCTCAATCAGAAAGCGCTATTGTGGCTGCTCAACATGTCCGACGGTCACAATTCTCTGCTCGACATCGCGACCCGCGCCAATCTGCCGTGGCAAGCGGTCAAGGATGCGGCCAGCGCGCTTAGCGAGGCTGGTTTGCTGAAAGTCGCCGACAAACAGCGATAATCGTTTGAGTGCGGACGCAAATCGTCGTCCGTCATGTCCAACCTTCCGGTCGCGATCATCGCGCCTCATCGCTCGCGCAAGCTTTCTTGCTTGTAGCGGACCAGCGGCGAAAGCAGATAGCTGATGATACGGCGTGAACCGGTCTTGATCTCGACTGTGGTCGCCATGCCCGGTGAAAGATTGATGCGCTTGTTCTCCACATCCATCTGCGTGCGGTCGAGCGAAACGCGTGCCGCGTAGACCAGCTCCTGACCTTTTGGCTCGCTGCTGCCTCCCTCCGCGCCGGCTTGCTTGTCGTCCTGAGGTTTGTTCCGGGTGATGGCATCTTGCGAAATGTTGAGGATCTTGCCGTGCAGCAATCCGTAGCGCGTGAAATTGAATGTATCGATCTTGATCTCCGCATCCTGCCCGGCTTCGACAAAGCCGATATCGCGATTTGAGATCATGGCCTCGATTTCAAGGCCGCTGTCGGCCGGAACGATCAACATGAGTGTTTGCGCCGGTGTCACGACGCCACCGACGGTATGCACGGCCAGTTGCTGGACGACGCCGTCGATCGGTGCCGTCAGCTTTTGCAAGCTTGTTCGCTGCTCGGCTTTGATCACGTCCTGGGACAGGGCGGCGGCCTTTTGTTCTGCCTTGGCCAGGTCATCAAGCAACGTCCGCTCGTACTCGGCCACTGCTTTCGCGCGGGTTTCCATCAGAACGGCAACGGCAGCGTCGGTTTCGTTGAAGCGGCTTTGCTGAATCAGGACTTCTTGTTTCTGGCCGACAAGATCTTGCAACTCGGTCAGGTAGGTCAGCTTCGAACCAAGCTCCTTCTGAAAGAGCTGTTCGCGGATGTCGACCCGCTGCTGAAGCGGTGCAATTGTCGCCTTGAGCTTCTCGATGGACGCTTTGATGGTCGCCCGCTCCGCCTCTTTCTGGGCCACCTGCCGATCGATAGCGGCAAGTTTGGCGTTCTGTTCGGTGCTTTGGCTGATCAAAAAACGGCGATGCATTTGAATGAGATCGGGCGACGCCTTCGCCGGCGGAACGAAAGCAGAAAGCGGGTCTTCTTTTCCCGCAAGGGCCGCTTTCAGACGGGCTGTGTCGAGTTGCGCGCCCAGCAAGTCGCTCCTTAAACGTTCAAACTCCGCGGTGGTCATCGTCGCGTCCAGCTCGATCAACACGTCACCGGCTTTGACGTTTTGCCCGTCGCGAACGTGAATGGAGCGCACGACGCTGGTATCGAATGGCTGAATGGTTTTGTTGCGTCCTCCGGACATGATCTTGCCGGGCGCGACGGCGACGATATCCACCGTCCCGACGCAGGCCCAAACCAAAGCAATACTGAAGATGCCGATCAGCGCGAAGGCCGTTGCGCGCCCAACAGGAGAAGGCGGCGTTTCAACGATTTCAAGCGCCGCCGGCAGGAACGCCAGCTCTTGCGATCGGCGGCGGTTGGGATCAAGACGCGGTAAATTGACGGCACGCCGGAGTTTGCGGGCGCGATCAGCGAAATCGATGATCGCCGTGCCCGCTGTGCTGGCTGCAGACTGAGCCGCTTCTTTGGCTGCGTCCGAGGTGGCAACCCGGCGTAATCGATCGACGACGCCGCGGGATAGCCGGGCCGCATACAGTTTGCTGCTTGCCTTCAGGCGCCAAAGCCGGCCGGTCACGGCATTGCGTTTTCCTATCAGGATGACGCGGCCGTCCCATACAGCCTCGAACTCGGCCCGCGACATCAGGGCCGGCCGGCAGGCATCCGGCGCAAGAACAATCACCTGTGTTTCGCTCGCCTTGCCCAGAATCAGGAAGCCGGCATCACGCAGGCACGCTATCCCGGGCAAAGGCAACCTCGGCAGTTGTCGCCAGCGGCTCTTTATCACGCGGGCCTTGAGCCCGAGTTCCCTGACGCACCGGACGATATCCGCGACGTCTGTGATGGCTCCGCTGGCATAACGGACGAGCTTTTGGTCGTCGACATTGACGTGATACAGCCGAAGCAGCATCTCCAGAGCGACAAATCCTGGATTTGCGCGCCCTTCGGCTTTGTCTCCGTAGCTGGCCATCGTCTGCTCACGGTTCTGCACGGACATTCTTCTCAACGATCGTTGGTCGCGCGGCTGTGGTGTTCGAGCTGTCCGGAAATGGGCATCGAGTCGGGTCAGTGCGCTTCATGGAACCCTGCCTGGACACGATAAAGGGCAGCGTAGCGGCCGCCGGTTCTGATGAGGTCCTCGTGCGGACCGTCTTCAATAAGACGCCCGCGCTCTATGGTGAGGATGCGATCTGCTTTGCGGAGCGTGGAGAGTCGGTGCGCGATAATGAGAACGGTGCGGCCGCGCGAGATTTCGCTCATGTTCTGCTGGATGATGCGCTCGCTCTCGTAATCGAGCGCGCTGGTTGCCTCGTCGAAGATGAGAATGCGTGGCTCTGTAATCAGGGCACGGGCAATCGCGATCCGCTGGCGCTGCCCGCCCGAAAGACTGCTGC
>JAEXXW010000217.1 GCA_023405565.1 Pseudomonadota bacterium | reverse complement strand
CACCGAACTGGAGCCTGGCGGTCGAATACAATTTCTATGACCTCTCCATGGGCGATAAATTCACGACCCAGACCAACGGCGCGTCTGCAACCTATACCGGGTTTGACACACAAGTTCACACCGTCATGGGCCGGCTGAACTACACCTTCAACTGGGCCAAGTCGCCGATTGTGGCGCGGTACTAAGAGCGCCGGTTACGATTTAGGACAGATTCAGAGGGCCTTTCGAGGCCCTCTTATTTTTTGCACTGCGTCAAGACAGTCTTGAAAAAAGGGGCGCTGTTTTGCAGCGCGTGTTGCCAAAGCGGCACACTATTCACGCAAAACACGTGTATGATGCTCGTACCAAGTAGAGGTTGATGCCGACGGGGGATGACCATGTGGCAAACTCGACTGGGAATCACAGCATTTATTGTTTCTGCTTTCTGCGTGTCAGCACACGCAGCGGACTTGCGTCCGGCCTACAAGGCGCCACCGCCCGCACCTGTCGTCTACAACTGGAGCGGTTTTTACCTGGGCGGCTTTGCCGGTGGCGCCTGGGGCGCCAACGCAAGCAGCACGGACCTCGATGGCTGGAACACGTTCGGCACGAACTGGTCGCATGGACTGGGCTCCAGTTTCATCGGCGGCGGCACGATTGGCTGGAACTGGCAAGGGGTGGGATCGCCCTGGGTATGGGGCCTCGAAGGTGAATTCGGGTATATGCGGCTGAAAGGCACCGCGCCCGATCCCTTAAGTCCTGCCTTTGATACGGTCGCACAATCCAGGATCGGTGACTGGTACGGCTTCGCCGGTGGCCGGCTCGGCTACGCCTGGGATCGCACCCTGGTCTATGCGAAAGGCGGCGCAGCATTCGTCAATGCCCATCGGGGAACGATAGACGCCTGCTCCGGCGGCGGCTGTGGCCCAGGTCTGATCAGCGCGACAAAGGACGAAACGCTGACGACATGGGCCGTTGGCGGCGGCATTGAATGGGCCTGGATCAACAACTGGACCTTCAAGATCGAGTATCTGTTTATCGACCTGAGAGACGCGGACGTTTGCGGCGTCGCAGCCGGTGGCGGCACCTTCTGCTGGCGCCACGAACTGGACAACGTCCACACCGTCAAGGCCGGCCTGAACTACAAGTTCGATTGGGGCAAGACGCCGGTCGCACCGGTTGTTGCACGGTACTAACGCGCGCAAATACCTCCAGGATTTGCTGTAAGGGGCCGGCCTCGCGCCGGCCCCTTTGCTTTTGACATAACGGGCCAAGATACGATGCAAGACACGATGGAAGCGACTTGTCCCCAGCCATGCCCCCATCCATGGCTCACATGCTGCAGAGCACTAGCGCATCGCCTCCGTTCTTCCTATGTTCGCATGGTCCGCCCGTCCGCTTGCGCGTGCCGGACCTCCGCCCGCCCTGACCCGATCCTCAAGGCCCGAAGACCGGCTGCATGAACGACCTTTTCGACAAGAGCGCCAAATCGCCCCGTCGCGCCGATAGCCGCGTGATCTCCATCCGCGGTGCCCGCGAACACAATCTGAAGAATGTGGATGTGGACCTGCCGCGCGACTCGCTGGTGGTGTTCACCGGCCTGTCCGGCTCGGGCAAATCCTCGCTTGCCTTCGACACCATCTATGCCGAGGGCCAGCGCCGCTATGTCGAGAGCCTGTCGGCCTATGCCCGGCAATTCCTCGAGATGATGCAGAAGCCGGATGTCGACCAGATCGACGGTCTCTCGCCGGCCATCTCGATCGAGCAGAAGACCACCTCGAAAAACCCGCGCTCGACCGTCGGCACCGTCACCGAGATCTACGACTATATGCGCCTGCTCTGGGCGCGCGTCGGCGTGCCCTATTCGCCGGCCACCGGCCTGCCTATCGAAAGCCAGACCGTGTCGCAGATGGTCGACCGCGTGCTGGCGCTGCCGGAGGGCACGCGCCTCTACATCCTCGCGCCGGTCGTGCGCGACCGGAAGGGCGAATACAAGAAAGAGATCGCCGACTGGATGAAGCGCGGCTTCCAGCGGCTGAAGATCGACGGGCAATATTACGAGATCGCCAACGCACCGGCACTCGACAAGAAGTTCAAGCACAATATCGACGTGGTGGTGGACCGCATCGTCGTGCGCGCCGACATCAAGCAGCGGCTGGCCGAAAGCTTCGAGACCGCGCTGCATCTCGCCGAAGGCATGGCGGTGGCCGAGTTTGCCGATGGCGGCGTCGCCGCGGAAGGCAAGCGGCTGAAAGGCGCGCATGCCGAAGAGCGCATCCTGTTCTCGGAGAAATTCGCCTGCCCGGTGTCCGGCTTCACCATTCCGGAAATCGAGCCGCGTCTGTTCTCCTTCAACAACCCGTTCGGCGCCTGCCCGAAATGCGGCGGCCTCGGCGTCGAGCAGCATATCGACGCCGAACTGGTGATCCCCGACAAGGACGCGACGCTTCGCAAGGGCGCCATTGCGCCATGGGCGAAGTCATCGTCACCCTATTACGTGCAGACGCTGGAAGCGCTTGGCAAGCATTACAAGTTCACGCTCGACACCAAGTGGAAGACGCTGGCCAAGAAGACGCAGGAAGCCATTCTCTATGGCTCGGGCGACGACGAGATCAAGTTCACCTATGACGACGGCCTTCGCTCCTACACGACGAAAAAGCCGTTCGAGGGCGTGATTACCAATCTCGAACGCCGTTTCCGCGAAACCGAAAGCGAGTGGGCGCGCGAGGAACTCGGCAAGTATTTCACCGACGTGCCCTGCGACGCCTGCAACGGCTATCGCCTGAAGCCCGAAGCCTTGTGCGTGAAGATCGGCGGCCTGCATATCGGCCAGGTGTCCGAGATGAGCATCAAGCGCGCGGCGGAATGGTTCGAGGCCATTCCGAAGACGCTGAACAAGCAGCAGACCGAGATCGCCGTCCGCATCCTGAAAGAGATCCGCGACCGCCTGCGTTTCCTCGTCGATGTCGGCCTTGAATATCTCACCCTCGCGCGCGCATCCGGCACTTTGTCGGGCGGCGAGAGCCAGCGCATCCGGCTTGCATCGCAGATCGGCTCCGGTCTCACCGGCGTTCTCTATGTGCTGGACGAGCCGTCGATCGGCCTGCATCAGCGCGACAATGCGCGCTTGCTCGAAACGCTGAAGCGGCTGCGCGATCTCGGCAACACCGTGATCGTGGTCGAGCATGACGAGGATGCGATCCGCCTCGCCGATTATGTGCTCGATATCGGACCTGGCGCCGGCGTGCATGGCGGCAAGATCGTCGCGCAGGGCACGCCCGACCAGATCATGAGCGACAAGCATTCGCTCACCGGCAAATATCTCATTGGCGAATACGGGATTCCCGTGCCGGATCGCCGCGTGCCGTCGAAGCATCGCCATATCAAGGTCGTCAACGCACGCGGCAATAACCTGAAGAACGTCACCGCTGAAATCCCGCTCGGTTTGTTCACTGCCGTCACCGGCGTCTCGGGCGGCGGCAAGTCGACCTTCCTGATCGACACGCTGTACAAGTCGATCGCCCGCAAGCTGAACGGCGCGAGCGATGCGCCCGCCCCGCACGACAAGATCGAGGGGCTGGAGCATATCGACAAGATCATCGACATCGACCAGTCGCCGATCGGCCGCACGCCGCGTTCAAACCCGGCGACTTATACCGGTGCCTTCACGCCGATCCGCGAATGGTTTGCCGGGCTGCCCGAAGCGAAGGCACGCGGCTATGAGCCGGGCCGCTTCTCGTTCAACGTCAAGGGCGGCCGCTGCGAGGCCTGCCAGGGCGACGGCGTCATCAAGATCGAGATGCACTTCCTGCCCGACGTCTACGTCACCTGCGAGACCTGCAAGGGCAAGCGCTACAATCGCGAAACGCTCGACGTCACCTTCAAGAACAAGTCGATCGCCGACATTCTCGACATGACGGTCGATGAAGGCGCCGAGTTCTTCAAGGCGGTGCCGAAGATCCGCGATATCCTCACCACGCTGCAGCGCGTAGGCCTCGGCTATATCCATATCGGCCAGCAGGCGACGACGCTGTCCGGCGGCGAGGCGCAGCGCATCAAGCTCGCCAAGGAATTGTCAAAGCGCGCCACCGGCCGCACGCTCTACATTCTCGACGAGCCGACCACCGGCCTGCATTTCCACGACGTGGCGAAGCTGCTCGACGTGCTGCACGAACTGGTCGAGACCGGAAATTCGGTCGTGGTCATCGAGCACAATCTCGAAGTCATCAAGACCGCGGACTGGATCATCGATCTCGGCCCCGAAGGCGGCGATGGCGGCGGCGAGATCGTCGCGCAAGGCACGCCCGAAGAGGTGGTGAAGGAAAAGCGCAGCTACACCGGGCAATATCTCAAGCCCGTGCTGGCCAAGGGCGGCCCGAAGCGGCGGAAGGTCGAGGCGGCGGAGTGAACCATTTACGGCGATGGTGATACAAAAGGCATAGCGTTTTCGAGCGAAGTGGGTACCGGTTCGCGTGAAGAAAACGCGTCAAAGCAAAAAGCTGCTACACTTTCAATAGCCCCCCGCCGCCCAGGTTCTTTGGACATGCTCCCGCCGCTGCCGCACGCGCCGCTACGCCTCACCCTCGTCGGTTTCATCGTCGCGCTCTGCGCCTTCACCGCCGTCCCGGCCTCCGCCGATATCGGCCCGTGCGAACCGCATGACGAGCGCGACATTCTCCTGTGCGGCGAAGGTGATGGCGCCGCCATCGTGATCGAGGACACCGTCTCGCCTTCGAAGAAGCTCGCCCTCGCCTGGCGCTCGCCCCATGCATCGCCGCTCGAACAGCCCGCCGACAACGACAATCTCGAACTGCTGATCCTGCGGCTCGCCGACGGCGCGATCCTCGCCAGGAGCGCAACGGAACACTGGAACACGGGCGAGATGCGCGCCAATCATCGCAGCGAGACCGCCTATTGGTCGCCGGACAGCCGATATCTCGTGCGCTCCTTCTCGATGCGTTACGGCAGCGACAGGCTGGAGCTTTACGCCATCGGCAGCCGCGGCGACACGGCTTCGGCCCCGTTCGATCTGCTCAAGCTGCTCGATGCGCCGCTGCGCGCGCAGCTCAAGCCCCGCCTCAAGGACTATGATGCTGCGGATTTCATCTTCATCCTTGCCGGCCAGAGCGACAAGACGCCGGCGGTGCAGATCGATGACCGCGGTAACATCCGCATGAACATCCTGTTCTGGCTGCCGAAGGCCGGCCCGTTCCATTACTATACGGTGCAGCTCAAGCTCGCGCACGGCAAGGCCGGCCCGGTCGCGCGCATCGCCTCCATCGCCTATCGCGGCATGTCGAAAAAAGGTGAGTAACCTCCTCGCCCGGATGCCGCGAAAGCCCCGTTACAGGCCCCCCGCCCACCACCAGCCCAGGTTCCCCGAAAAAGGCTCCCTCGCCACGCGGTTCGTGCTATGTCGCGCCGGCCGGACACCCCGGCACAAGCGCGGGCGGCGCATTGCCGGTGTCATCCACCGGCCGAACAAGACGGACCAGCCTTGATTCACCTCGATAATCTGAAGACCAATGGCACCCCGATCGCTGCCGCGGACGCTGTTGGGCCAAATCTCGCCGCCGAATGCACGCCCGCCAGGGCCGACGCCCGCAACTGGACCCGCATCCTCAACCGCTATCGCGAGCCGGACGGCACCCGCAGCCTGATCGAACTCGCCATCACCATCCTGCCACTGGCGATGCTCTGGGCGGCGATGTGGGCGGCCCTGCATTTCGTCGGCTATTGGCTCACCCTGCTGATCGCCATTCCGGCCGCCGGCTTCCTCGTGCGCCTGTTCATGATCCAGCATGATTGCGGCCACGGCGCCTTCTTCCCGCACAAGCGCGTCAATGACTGGATCGGCCGCGTGATCGGCGTTCTCACCATGACGCCGTATGACTTCTGGCGCCGCACCCATTCCATGCATCACGCCACCCATGGCAATCTCGACCGCCGCGGCATGGGCGATATCGACACCCTCACCGTGCGCGAATATCAGGGCCGCTCGGCGCTCGGCCGCATGAAGTACCGGCTCTATCGTCATCCGCTGGTGATGTTCGGCATCGGCCCGGCCTATCTCTTCATGCTGCAGCATCGCCTGCCGGTCGGCATGATGCGCGGCGGCTGGCGGCCATGGGCCAGCACGATGGCCACCAATGCCGCGATGGCGGCGATCGCCGGCGTGCTGATCTGGTTCATCGGCCTCAAGGCTTTCCTCCTCGTGCACATGCCGATCATGCTGATTGCGGCCTCGCTCGGCGTCTGGCTGTTCTATATCCAGCATCAGTTCGAAGAGACCTCGTGGCACGACAACACGCAATGGGACCTGCACGACGCCGCCCTGCACGGCTCCTCGCATTACGATCTGCCGCCGGTGCTGCGCTGGTTCACCGCCAATATCGGCATCCATCACGTGCATCATCTGTGCAGCCGCATTCCCTATTACCGGCTGCCGCGCGTGCTGCGCGACCATCCCGAACTCGGCGATATCGGCCGGCTGACCTTGCTGGACAGCCTGCGCTGCGTGCGGCTGACGCTGTGGGTTGAAGAAAACCAGCGGATGGTGTCGTTCCGGCAGGTGCGGGCATTAAGCGCCGCCGCGATCTGATCTGACCGGCGGCAAAGCGCCGCGATCAGGAAACAAGCGTAGCCCGGATCGCGCGCTGTTATCGCCGCCTGAGTCGATGACTCCCGCCCGGTGGTGATGACCTCCATGCGAGGTCACCACCCGCGTTGCTCTTTCCGACTACTTGCCGAGGATCTTCAACGTGCTCTGCGGCCTCGAATTGGCGATCGACAGCGCCGATGTTGCGGCCTGCGTGACGATCTCCTGCTTGTGCATCTGCCTTTCCATCGGACTTTCCGTCTTCACATGGTTGGTCACGTCCGTTTTGACCTCAGCGCGAGAGGCAGGCGCGGCGGAGGCTTGCGCGGTGGGAGCATGTGCCGACGGGGCATGATGCTCGCCGGCGAAGACCTGACCGGTGAAGACCTGGCCGGCGGCGGAAAGACTGAGCGCAACGGTGAATGCCGTGAGCATACGCATAAACGAACTCCTGATGAAATACGTGCGGCCGGTGCGGCATGGTCTGCCGCCGCTGTCGCCCATGATGAACGCCCGCAGCAATAGACCAAGAAGATTGAGGTCAGTCGAAAGTCAGTCCGCAAATTTTATGTAAAATTTTCGCTTCCGCTACGGCCGCGTCGTGATTCCACGAGAGGGACTTAAATGCACGTATGCTGCGGAGAGCCCCTTCAGCAGCGGAGCGCATCATGAGCGGCCAAGGCCCTACACACATCGACGGCCTCGTCACACACGTCAGCGCGTTCTCGACAGCGGAGACCACGCGCCGCCTGCTGGCGGCGATCGAACAGCGCGGCCTCACCATCTTCGCTCGCATCGATCATGCCAAGAATGCAGCATCGGTGAACATGCCGCTGCGGCCGACGCAAGTGATCATCTTCGGCGCCGCCAAAGGCGGCACGCCCTTGATGCAGGATCAGCAGACATCAGGCCTCGACCTGCCGCTGAAAGTGCTGGTGTGGGAAGACGCCGCCGGCAAGACGTTACTGACCTACAACGATCCCGCGTGGATTGCGCAGCGGCACAGGCTTGGTGCAGCGAGTGCAGCGGCTGTGAATGCGATGGCGGGGATGCTGGATGCGATGGTGAGGGAGGCTGCGGGGTGGAGGTAACGGAATCGCTGGAGACCATAGAGCCAACGATGTTGCTAGAAACCACCGCAATGCAGGATTTTCTCTAGTACACCCTCAATCAAAAAACTTGCTTGCTTATATCACTGGCCAGATTCAGGCCCGCACGATGATCGCTACTAGTCTTTGATAAAATAAAGGTATATCGAGCGTCATCATGAAAAATCATCTTATAGTGCTTCCCTTCCTCCTCAATTGAGAACCCTAAACTTTCAAAGCCGCTTTTAATTTTTGCATCCAAATTCCGATAATCTCGCAAAAGTGCTTTGACCAACTCTCGTTGTTCCTTTGCGTCTACAGGCGGCGCAGAGTTGTACAGCATCGCGTTAAGAACATGCTCACGCCGACTATTAGATGGAACACGAGTAATCGCATCTTGAATGGCGTCCCTCACAATACCTGCCATCTCACCGGCATATAAATCATGCTCATCGCCCGTTCTAAGTATAACTCCCTTACCCACCGCCGCCTGCGCTTCATACTTCCGAATTTCCGCACTTAACCGTGCAATTTCTTTTTCTGCATCGTCCAACTG
>JAEXXW010000095.1 GCA_023405565.1 Pseudomonadota bacterium | reverse complement strand
ACCGCAATCAGCTCGCGAACGTTCGTCGCTGGTACTTTCGGATTGACGAGTAAGACGATCGGCACTGTCGCGACCAGTGCAATCGGGCTGAAGTCTTTTGTCGGCTCGAACGGCAGCTTCTTGTACAGGGATGGGTTAATGGTCAGCGGCCCTGGCGACGTCAGCAGAAAGGTGTAGCCGTCGGCGGAAGAGGTCGCCGCAGCTTGCGTGCCGATGTTGCCGCCCGCCCCGGCCCTGTTCTCGACCACCACACCATGCGGCCAAATCTCCGACAGCGCTTGCCCCAGCGTGCGCGCTGCGCCGTCATTCGAGCCACCGGCCGGGTTCGGCACAATGAAACGGACTGGCCTGTCTGGAAAAGTCTGCGCCTGCACCGTCGTTGCGGCCAGCACCAGCATGAGTGCCAGCACGCATTGCGCGATCGCCTTCTTCATCCTCGTCCTCCCTATCCCGCGCGCCGGTTTGGCCCGGCCTTCTGCGTATTGTGAATACTTCAGTCAGGGCTGTTTCCAGGGCAACCCCGCAAATTTCCAACCCTCACGCGTACCACGACGGCCCCGCTCATCGACGGGCCCTTCGAACCCACCCGCAATAGAATAAGCGTTTTGAAATCCAGCAGCGGCCGCTGCACGTGCCGCAGCAAGACTGCGCCCGCCGCTGCGGCACAAGAAAAGCAGCATCTCATCCGGTAACGCCGATGCTCTCAGCTGATCGATGAAGCCCTCATTGACTGTCATTGCCGGAAAGACGTGCCAGCAGATTTTCAGGAGCGGCTTGCTGGTGCCGACGATGTCGGGCTCCCCAACATAAAGCCATTCGGGCTCGGTACGAACATCCACGAGCTTGGCAGAGGGTCGATCGACCAGCGCATGCCAAGCCTGTTCCGGTGTCAATTCGTCCGCGTGCATCGCGTGCTCCGCGTTTTGCTAGATCGGAACGACCATCAGGATGTCGATCTGACGCGAATCCAGCACGACGATGCGCTCCTGGAATTTAGCAACACCTTTCTCGACGACGATGGCATCGAGATACCGGCCTGTCGCGAATGGCTCAGCTCGCCCGTCCTGCATGATACGAGTGACCTGGAAGTTGCTGCGCGCATTATAAGTGCCTTGCGTCGCACCCATCGCGAACAACGGCCGATTAACCATATGATTGTAGCTATGCGGCTCGAATATATTCGCGGTATGGAACGCCTTCACGCGATCCGCCATCATGCCGCGACCGACGCAGCGGATGATTCCGATTGGAAGGTCGGCATCGTAATTCTCCTTGGTCGTCAGATGATACACCCCTGACTCGGTGAAGAATTGCGGCCAACGATCGATGTCCTCGTCATCGAGCGTATAGGCATAGTCGAATATGAGATCCTCCAGAATTTCCCGAAGGGCAGGGCCGAACCGCTCTGCGCTGCGGCTTGCAATCTTGTTCATCTGCCGCTCCTCAGAATCCCATAATTCCGCGGTAACCTTGCCAAAAGCCCCGAACCGCGGTCTCTGTGGCGCGTGACTGCTTTTCTGAAGCGACCTGCCGTCCGCCCATCTCCATGAACGAAGCCGATTGTGGACTTGCTCGTGTCCCACGTTGAACAAACTCATTGATGCAGCCATCTTCGAGCGAGACGAGACCAGCGGCGCCGGTCAGGTTGCTCTGCATGACACGCATCTTCGACTGCTCTTCGGAATCGCGCTCGTAGCCGAGGTAAATCCAGAATAGTTCGGTCTTGTCGACACCGCGCGGAGCGAAAAATCGGATCGCCAGCGAGTTCAGCGTGAATTGCACGCACAGATTGGGGAAGATGGTCTGGATGCTGTGCGTGATGCCGTCGTCGAATTCATCCCATGCCTCCAGCAAGCCGGGCCCCTCCAGTGCCGAGTCGTAGTTGGCCGAATGCACCTTGGACTGAGCGTACTCTTCCGCCTCGGTCATCTTGGCGCGACGTGCAAAACTGATGTGGTGCCACTTGCGATCCGACAGGATGATGCCGCCATCCATATCGAGCCGGTTGACCTTGAAGGTCGTGTAAAACGTGTGCAGCAGCGTCGCGTGATAGGAATCGCGCAGATTTTCGGCGTAGAGCTTCCAGTTATTGTGGATGATCTGACTATGGGTGCCGAGGATGCGTAACGGGCGACCGAGATTGCGCTTGATGAAGCTCGCCATTTCCTCGCCGAGATAGCTTTCCACGCTGCCGATATCGTCGGCGAAGGTGCCAAACACCATGCCGCAAAAGATCTCCACTTTAAGGGGCTGTAGGCGATGGTTTTCGACCTTGAAGTCGGCAGGCATCCCGCCATGGCCGCGAATACCGTTACGAAACGCAACGCCTTTCAGGCGGCCATCGAGTTCATAGTTCCAGGCGTGGTACACGCAATTGAGACTGGCGACATTGTCCTTTTTCTTCAGGCAAACAAGCGCTCCCTTGTGGGCGCAGCGGTTGACCAACGCGTGGACCTTGCCTTCGCGGTTGCGCGTGACAACGACCGGAATTTCACCAACCGTTGTGGTGCGATAATCACCCGGATTGGGAATTTCGACTTCGAGGCAAAGGAAGCTCCAGACTGGACCGCGGAAAATGCGCGCCTGCTCCAGCGCATAAATCTCAGGGTCCGAAAACAACCGATACGGCGCCCGTGCGACGCCTTCGACAGGCCATTCGAACGGTTCTGACAAGGGTCCGGTCGGGCATACGGAAGTTGTTGCAGATTGCGGCGAAGCAGCAGACATAGCGTTTCCTTCCAAGCGGCGGCGTGATGTCGCCCAACTCTTTAGAAACGCTATCAACAGGAAATCGAGTGAGCCAATAACGGCTCAAAGCAAATAAATAAGTTTTACTTATTATCGATTTTCTGCCGGGCTAACGCCCACGCAACGTGCGCCTGACTTTTTCGACGAATGAAACGACGGCCGGCGCGTGCTCCGATTTGCGAAAGACCATAGCGAGATTGGACATCTCCTGGATGTTGGCAAGCGGCCGGTAAACGATGTGCGGGATCGGCAATTTGTCGAGCGATTTTGGTACAAAAGCAACGCCGAGACCCGCGCCGACAAGACTTGCAAT
Organism: Pseudomonadota bacterium; assembly: GCA_023405565.1. Lineage (GTDB taxonomy): Bacteria > Pseudomonadota > Alphaproteobacteria > Rhizobiales > Xanthobacteraceae > Pseudorhodoplanes. The sequence goes on along the minus strand of JAEXXW010000095.1, from coordinate 1,055 downwards.
CGCTGCAAATTGTTGTGCACGTTGCGTGATATGCGGCACGAACTGGTTTTTACGACAGATATCCTCAACCTGCGCATGAAAGCCAACCCCCTCCATGTAACGCATCGCAATGAAGGACTCCTCCGCAAGCTCTGCGATCTGAATGGCGCGACGCTTGGCAAGCCGATGCTCCGCCGGTATCGCGACGATGATCGGCTCGCTGAGTAATGTGAGCGATGTCAGGCCTGCGGGCCATTGTTTCACCGGGAGCCGCAGAAAGCCGACATCGAGGTGCCCGCTTTGCAAGTCATCGAGCTGCTGGCGGATGCCAAGCTCGTGCAAATGAAGATCAACATTGGGGTTGGTCTTGCGATAGGCCGAGATCGTGCGGCTGAGGATTCCCGAGAAAGCGGCCGAGCCGACATAGCCGATTTCGATCAACCCTTTCTCGCCGCGACCGGCTTGACGAGCGATCAGCTCGGTTCGCTCGGCCTGTTGCAAAGTCCGAAGCGCCTGTTCAAGGGTCAGTCGTCCCGCGACTGTGAGTTGGACAGAGCGCTTTGTGCGATAGAATAGTCGTACGGCGAGCTCACGTTCAAGGTGCTGAATTTGCTGAGTTAGCGCCGGCTGAGCAATACCGAGACGCTCCGCAGCACGACTAAAGTGCAACTCCTCAGCCAATACCGCCAAGCATCTCAGGTGACGAAGTTCCACGACTACACTTTTTTCATATCGAAGATTTCCATTGTTGCACTAGCTGCCCGTCAGCGGTTCTTATTCGATTTGAATCACTGCAAGGCCCCTTAAGACTGACGACCGGCTACCGATCGCAGAAAGCAGTAACCCGCAGATCAAGCATTCGGCAGCTTTTCGGCGCAACATCCTTCAGAACACGCTTCTCCGGCGACAGATTGGCCACCAGACACATCATGTGGACATTCCCCCGCTCTGTTATCCGCCTCGCCTGATCGCTCTCAAGCCCACCATATTCCTTCCGCCAGTGATAATAACTCTATTGCGATATTCCACCCTCACGACCCGCCGCGGCGGACGTCTTGCCCCTGCGATGGCAGCAC
>JAEXXW010000716.1 GCA_023405565.1 Pseudomonadota bacterium | reverse complement strand
ACGTCTTCCTTGGCCTTGCCGCCAAGACTTGGATGGCCGGGACAAAAGGCGTCAACGACGCCGTCTTCGACGGCTATTCCCGGCCATGACGTGAGCGGATCGCGGAAGATATCTGTTCGCCATTTCGGCAAACTGCGCTTCTCACTGAAGCCCGCCAGAACCTCCGACAGCCATCCCGCACCCGGCAACACATTGCGCAAGTTCAACAGCCACGGCACTTTCGCAGCATAAGGCGCGTAGCGCGGCAACCAGCCGATCAACCGGTCCCGCAACGAGAAGCCAAAGCGTTCTGCCCGCGCGGCCAGCACCTCGATCTTCATGCGCGCCATATCGACACCGGTCGGACATTCGCGACGGCAAGCCTTGCAGGACACGCACAGCTTCATCGTCTCGGCCATATCGCCCGACGTCAGCGCATCCGGCCCGAGCTGACTGGAGACGGCAAGCCGCAGCGAATTGGCACGTCCGCGCGTCACGTCCTTTTCATCGCGCGTGACGCGATAACTCGGGCACATCACGCCGCCTTCGATCTTCCGGCAAGCGCCGTTGTTGTTGCACATCTCGGCCGCGCCCTGAAAACCGCCGCCGGCGCCGGGCCATGCCGACCAGTCGAGTTGCGTCGTGAAATTCTCGGCGCGATAGCCGGAGTGAAAGCGGAAATAATTGCGATCGTCGAATTTCGGCGCATTGACGATCTTGCCGGGATTGTAGAGACCGGCCGGATCGAAAAGCGTCTTCACCTCTTCGAATGCGCGCACGAGACGCGAGCCGAACATGAATTCGTGGAATTCGGATCGCACCAGCCCATCGCCATGTTCACCGGAATGCGAGCCCTTGTAGGCGCGCACCATGGCAAAGGCCTCTTCGGCAATGGCGCGCATCGCCTTCGTGTCCTTGTCGAGACGCAGATTGAGGATCGGCCGCACATGCAAACATCCCGACCCCGCATGCGCGTACCATGTGCCACGCGTGCCGTTCTTCTCGAAAACTTCGGTCAGGCGCGCCGTGTACTCCGCGAGATACTCCAGCGGCACCGCGCAATCCTCGACAAAGGAGACGGGCTTCCCTGCGTCCTTCATCGACATCATGATGTTGAGGCCGGAGGTGCGAACCTCGGTGATCGCCGCCTGCAAGGCGTGATCGAGCACATCGACAACGCCGCCATGTTTTGCGCCGGACTTGTCCCAGCCATAGCCGAGATCACCCATCAATTCGGAAAGCCGCTTGAGGCGGCGCAGGTTCTCTTCCTGGTCCTCCTCACCGAATTCGACCAGCAGGATCGCATCGGGCGTGCCGCGCACGAATTGCTTCAGCGTCGGACGAAAGATCGCGATCTCGCGGGCGAGTTCGATCATGGTGCGGTCGACCAGCTCGACGCCGATCGGCTTCAGCCGGACGATATGCTGAGCCGCATCCATCGCATCATGGAAACTGCCAAAGTGACACGCACCCACAGCACGGCGGCCGAGCAACGGCGCGAGCTTCAGCTCGACCTGCGTGGTGAAACCGAGCGTGCCCTCGGAGCCGACAAGGATGTGCGCGAGGTTGAGGTCATTGCGTCCGGGCAGCAGCGCATCGAGGTTGTAGCCGCCCACCCGGCGCTGCACTTTCGGGAACCGGGCGACAATCTCGTCGGCTTCCCGCGCTCCCAGAGCAAGGAGATCCTTGCCGAGCCCGAACATCGCAGACGATGGCAGATGCTCTGACAGATCATAGGACGACAAACCGAAGTTCTGCCGCCGACCATCGGCGAGGATTGCTTCTACCGAGATGACATTCTCACGCGTGTTGCCATAGCGCAGCGAGCGCGCGCCGCAGGAATTATTCCCAGTCATGCCGCCGATGGTGGCGCGCGAAGCCGTGGAAATATCGACCGGGAACCACAGGCCGCGCGGCTTCAACGCGCGGTTGAGATCGTCCAGCACGATGCCGGGCTCGCCCACGCAGCGCCGGTTGGCGGCATCCACCTCGATGATCCGGTTGAGATATTTCGAACAGTCGATCACCAGAGAGTGATTGACCGTCTGCCCGCATTGCGAGGTACCGCCGCCCCGCGCCAGCACCGTCACGCCCTCCTCGCGGGCGATATCGATGGCCCTTGCAGCCTCGTCCATCGTCCGTGGCGTCACCACGCCGACCGGCATCATCTGGTAGTGGGAGGCATCGGTTGCATAGCGGCCACGGGTAAACCGGTCGAACCTGACCTCGCCCTGAATCGCGGATTTCAGCCGCCGCTCCAGTCCCGGCCGTATGGTCTCGGACAACGCTTCCTCCGGCTTTCTTCTCTCTTTTTGGCGCGCTCGATACATTTTTGCTATCGCGCCATGCCCGCTTTGGGCTTGACCAGAATGTCGCATTCAGTGTTCATCCGGGCAAGTTCGGGCCGCCAAAGCGGCCCTTTTGGCCTCCAGACTGCCATGTCTCTCAAGGAGTTAACGACGATGGCCCAGAACTCATCGCGTGCCGCCGGCCGCCATTTTCTGCAGATTCCCGGACCGACCCCGGTGCCGGATCGGGTGCTCCGCGCCATCGACGTGCCGGTCATCGACCATCGCGGTCCGGACTTCGCCAAGATGGCGAAGAAGGCCCTGGAAGGCATCAAGACCATTTTCAAGACCGCCAATCCGGTGATCATCTACACCGCCACCGGCACCGGCGCCTGGGAAGGCGCACTCGTCAATACGCTGTCGGCTGGCGACAAGGTGCTGATGATCGAAACCGGCCAGTTCGCCACCCTTTGGAAGAAGATGGCCGAGAAGTTCGGCCTGCAGGCCGAGTTCATCAAGACCGACTGGCGTGTCGGCGCCGATCCTGCTGCGATCGAGGCGCATCTGCGCAAGGACACCGGCAAGGAAATCAAGGCAGTCTGCGTCGTTCACAACGAGACCTCGACCGGTTGCGCCAGCGACATCGCAGCAATCCGCAAGGCCATCGACGCCGCCGGCCACCCGGCCCTGCTGATGGTGGACACCATTTCTTCGCTCGGCTCGTCCGATTACCGGCACGATGAATGGGGCGTGGACGTTGCCGTCGGCGGTGCCCAGAAGGGCCTGATGCTGCCGCCCGGCATGTCGTTCAACGCACTCAGCCCGAAGGCGCTCGAAGCCTACAAGACCTCGACCCTGCCGAAGTCGTTCTTCGACTGGGGCGACATGCTCAACATGAACAAGGTCGGCTTCTTCCCGTACACGCCAGCCACGCTGATGGTCGGTGGCCTCGTCGAAAGCATCGGCATGCTGCACGAGGAAGGTCTCGACAATGTCTTCGCGCGCCACGACCGGCTAGGCGAAGCCGTACGCCGCGCGGTGAAGCATTGGGGCCTCGAAATCCTGTGCCGCGACCCGAAAAACTACTCCTCGACCGTCACCGCGATCCTGCTGCCGGATGGCCATGACGCCGATGCGTTCCGCGGAATCGCGCTCGAGCATTTCAACATCTCCTACGGCGCAAGCTTTGGTCCGTTTGCTGGAAAGTATTTTCGCATCGGCCATCTCGGCGACACCAACGACGCCACCATCATCGGCGCACTGGCCGCGACCGAAATGGCGTTGTCGCTTGCTGGCGTTCCGCACAAGAAGGGCGGCGTACAGGCGGCGATGGATTATCTCATCACCGCACATGCCGCACCGACACGGGCGGCTGCGGAATAACTCCGCACATAACCTTCGCGAAAATGAAAAGGCCGGGACAATGTCCCGGCCTTTTTCTTCAGTACGTCTCGACGTGATAACGCCCTTGCGCCCGCATATCGGCCCGCACATGGGCCCAGTCCATGCCCGCACTACGGCAAATATCGGCCAGCGCCTCATCAACGCCGGTTTCCATGCCCTTCAGGCCGCAGATGTAAATATGTGTCTTGGCGTTCTTGAGAAAGATCTGCATCTCTTCAGCCGTCGCCCGCATGCGATCCTGCACATAGGTCTTTGGCTCGCCGGGAACACGTGAATAGGCGAAATGCTTGCGCAGCAAGCCGTCCGGCACTTTCTGCAGCGGACCGAAATACGGCAGTTCCTCCGGCCGGCGCGCACCGAAATAAATCATCATCCGGCCGGGCGCATCGCGCATGGTACGGCGACGGCGCTCGGTAAAGCCACGAAACGGTGCCGATCCGGTGCCGGTGCAGATCATAATGATGTTGGCTGATGGATCATCCGGCATTAGGAAGGTGGCGCCAAATGGACCGGTGACCTGAACAGTATCGCCCTTCTTCAAATCGCAAACGTAATTCGAGCAGAGCCCTTGCGGCTCGCG
>JAEXXW010000715.1 GCA_023405565.1 Pseudomonadota bacterium | reverse complement strand
GTCCTGCAATCCGACAACACCGCCAACATGATCTTCCCGGTCGCCGAGACGCTGGTCGATCTGACCCAGGCGATGACGCTGATGCCGGGCGATGTCGTGGTGATGGGAACGCCGTCAGGCGTCGGTCACGCCCGCAAGCCACAATTGTGGATGAAGGACGGCGACACCTGCGAAATCGAGATCGAAGGTATCGGCATTCTCTCCAATCCGATCAAGGACGAAAAGAAAGCCTGATGCGGGGGCTTCGCTCCGCGCTGATCGCTGGTTTGACCGCGGTGCTCGTCGCCGCGGTCGCATCACCGGTCGTTGCGCAGACGCGAAGCAAGTCGCAACGTCCCGCGCCATCGACCGAGATCAGGATTGGTGTCGGTCATGGCATCGGCTTCCTGCCGCTCTATATCGCGCAGGATCTGAAGCTGCTCGAGAAACATGCGAAAGCCGCGGGGATTGCCTCGCGGATTTCCATCCAGCGCTACAATACGGCGGCTCCTCTGCGGCAGGCGGTCGCCAAGGGTGACGTTACTGTAGGGGCTTATGGTCTCTCGACATTGCTGCTGGCTCGCGACACGTCCAAAGACATGGTGGTGGTCTCCGGGCTGACGACGCTGCCATTGGTGCTGCTGACCGCTCGCCCCGCTTTCCGGTCATTGTCCGATTTGCGCGCCCAAGACAGGGTCGCCGTGCCGCTGTTCTCTGCGCCGCAGACGGCTTATCTGCGCATGCATGCGGACAAGACGTTCTTCGGCGCATGGAACCGGTTGCGACCGCAGGTCACGGCGATGCCGCATCAGGAAGCGGTCGACGCGTTGACCGCCGGCAAGGACAACATTGCGGCCTATTTCTCCTCGCCGCCTTTCACGCAGATGGCGTTGAAAGATCCGAAGGTGCGGGCACTGCTGTCGTCCGAAGATATCATGGGAGGCAAGACATCGTTCCTTGTGATGGCAGCGTCACGCGACGCCATGGCCACGCAACCAATGCTCGCTGAAGTTCTGTCGAAAGCGATCGATGAAGCCTCTGCAATCATCCGCAACGACCCGCGACGTGCGGCGATCATGTGGTTGAAATACGAGCCCTCGAGCACGCTCGATGCCCGCGCCGTCGAAGCTGTTCTGCGCGACCTGAAGGATGATTTCGGCAGCGGCATTTACGGTGTCGAAGCGACGGCGGCTGTCATGAGCCGCGATGGCCGCCTGAAGAATGCGCCGGGCAGTTGGAAGGATGTCGTGGCGCCGGTACTGGCTGCAGGATCGGGATCGTAGCGATGCCTGTCGTCAACGCTGAACGGCTGGTTGATTTCGTCGCGCAGATATTTGCGCGGCTTGGCTCCTCACCTGAGGAAGCCGCGCGCATCGGCCGTTATCTCGTGAATGCGAACCTGACCGGGCATGACAGTCATGGTGTCGCCCGCGTGCCGCGTTATGCTTCGTGGAAGCGCGATGGATTGCTGGTGGCCGATCAGGTGGCGGATCGCATCGTTGATACGCCGGTGCTGGCGATCCTCGATGGCAAGTTCGGCTTCGGCCAGACCATCGCCCCGCAGGCGGTGCGCCTCGGCATCGAGAAGTGCCGGGAGCATGCTCTTTCGGCGATTGGCCTTCGCAATTCCGGCCATGTCGGCCGTGTCGGGGAATGGGCCGAGATGGCGGCGGAGGCCGGCCTTGTCTCGGTGCATTTCGTCAATGTAGCGGGGTCTGTGCTGGTCGCGCCGTTCGGTGGTGTGGAGCGGCGTTTTTCGACGGCACCGGTTTGCATCGGCATGCCGCATCCCGGCGGCTTGCCGGTGGTTCTCGATTTTGCGACCTCGCTGGTGGCCGAAGGCAAGGTGCTGGTGGCAAGCCAGGGCGGCAAAAAGCTTCCCGACGATGCGCTGGTCTCGGCCGATGGTGAGCTCAGCGGTGATCCGCGTGAACTCTATGGCGATTACGGTGCGACCGCCGTGCGCGATCACAAGAAAGGTCATGGCGCCTTGCGCGCCTTCGGCGAACACAAGGGATCAGGCCTTGCGCTCATGTGCGAGCTACTTGGCGGTGCGCTGACCGGCAATGGTGCATCCAATCCCGACAAGCGGTGGTCGCAGGGGATGTTCTCGTTCTACGTCGATCCGGCGAGGATCGATCCGGAGCATGTCTTGCCTGCCGAGCTGTCGCGTTTTCTCGGCTTTGTGAAAGGCACGAAGCCGATCGATCCGAAGGCGCCGGTATTGCTTCCCGGCGAGCCCGAGGCGCGTATGCGCGCCGAGCGCCTGGCCAAAGGTTTGCCGCTGCCGGACGACACATTCAATGTATTGATTGCGACCGCCCAAAGCGTCGGTATCGGCGATCAAATGATCGATAAATTGACGGACGCCGCTTCTTGATGCATGGGCGTAGCCTTCTTTCGTCGCTGCAATGTTGAAGGGTTGAACAAAGGACTGAATGATGTCGAATGTGATCACCATCTGCGGCTCCCTGCGCAAGGCCTCTTTCAATCGCATGCTGGCTGATGTGTTGCCGGCGCTGGCACCGGCCGGCATGACCATCAAGGCGTCGCCGTCGATCGAGATGCCGCTCTACAATGCCGATGTGCAGGCGCAGGGGTGGCCTGCAGCGGTGACCGCGCTGAGCGATGCCATCCGTGCGGCGGACGGCGTCATCCTGGTCACGCCGGAATATAATTACTCCATGCCGGGCGGTCTCAAGAATGCGCTTGACTGGATCTCGCGCGTGCCGGACCAGCCATTCATCAACAAGCCGGTTGCTCTGCAGTCGGCGACGCAAGGTCCGCTCGGCGGGGCCCGCATGCAGTATCACGCGCGCACCATGATGGTTTTCCTTGACGCCATTGTATTCAACAAGCCGGAAATCTTCGTCGGTTCCGCGCAGACGAAATTTGACGACAAAACCGGCGAACTGAAAGACGAAGCCACGCGCAATATCATCAAGCAGCAGCTCGAAGGCTTTGCCAAATTCATCGAGCGCCATAAGGCGCACAAGGCCTAACAGGGATTTAAGGGACGCTGGGGACATGCTCGATATCGTGACAATCTGCGGGAGCCTGCGCAAAGGTTCTTACAATGCGGCGCTTATTCGTACGCTGCCGGCGCTCGCGCCGGCCGGCATGACATTCCGGCCATCGGCTTCGATTGCGGATATTCCGCATTACGATTTCGACCTGCAAGCCGGGGGCTTTCCAGCCAGTGTCACGGGTTTTGCCGATTCGATCCGGTCGGCCGATGGCATCATCATCGTGTCACCGGAATATAACTGGACGATTCCCGGGACGTTAAAGAATGCGATTGACTGGGTCTCGCGCATGAAGGACCAGCCCTTCAAGAACAAGCCGGTCGCGCTGCAATCGGCGTCGATCGCGCTGCTTGGCGGTTCGCGCATGCAATACCACATGCGGCAATGCCTCGTGTCCGTCGATGCGCATTGCTTCGGCCGGCCGGAAGTGATCGTCACTCATGCCAATCAGAAATTCGACGAGAAGACGCTCGAATTCACCGATCAGCAGGGGCGGGACATCGTCAAGCTGCAGCTCGAGGCCTTTGCGGCTTATGTGAAGCAGTTCAAGACAT
>JAEXXW010000707.1 GCA_023405565.1 Pseudomonadota bacterium | reverse complement strand
GTCGAGCATCATGTGATCGAACATGCGATCATGCCCGACGCGATAACCGCTGCGCGCCTTCGCGAGAAGGTAGGGCGCATTCGACATTGACTCCATGCCGCCGGACAGAATGATATCCGCAGAGCCTGCATTGATCAGATCGTGCGCCAGCATCGTCGCCTTCATGCCGGAGCCGCACACCTTGTTGATGGTAGTTGCGCCTGTGGCGTCCGGCAGGCCGGCGCCACGCGCCGCCTGACGCGCCGGTGCCTGTCCCTGTCCCGCCGGCAATACGCATCCCATCAGGACCTCATCGATCCTTTCCGGGGCGAGGTTGGCACGCTCCAGTGCAGCGCGGATAACGTGTGCACCAAGCGCCGGGGCTTGAACCGGCGCCAGATCGCCAAGGAAACGCCCGAGCGGCGAGCGAACTGCGGAGACAATGACAATCGGATCGGATGACGTTGACATGGAATCTCCTTGAAGGGCTCAAGCGACGGGAACGGCAGGCAAGTCTAGTTGATCGTATTTTCCGCCAGCACTGCGTTGTCGTGTGCCGGGCTCTTCGATCATCGAATACGGGAATATTAGCGGCAGGCTGCTGACCACGTCGAGCCGTGCAATTTGCTCCGTGTTGAGTTTCAACTTCGCCGCAGCAAGATTGCCTTCCAGTTGCTGCACCGAACGCGGACCGATGATCGGGAAGGTGCCCTTGGCCGCGACCCAGGCAATCGCCACTTCGCCCGCCGTCACACCGATCTCATTCGCCACAGCGATGACCGTATCGAGGATTGCGCTGCGTTGCGACGAATCCTCGGCCTGGAAGACCTTGCCACCAAGACCTTCGGCACGTCCTTTTTCGCCCTTGCGGTATTTGCCCGTGAGCATACCGCCACCAAGCGGCGACCACGAAACGATGCCGAGGCCGAGCGCCTTTCCGGCGGGCAGCAAATCATGTTCGGTCGTGCGCTGAACGAGACTGTGCTCGACCTGCAATCCGGCAATAGGAAGCGAGCCACGCAATTCGGCGATTGTGGCGGCGCGCGCAACGCGCCAGGCCGGGAAGTCCGATAATCCTGCGTAAAGAATTTTTCCGGCGTGGGCGAGGTCGTCGAAGCCGCGCAGGATCTCTTCGGTGGGTGTGACACCATCGGCGTAGTGCACCCAATAGAGATCGATGTGGTCAGTCTTCAACCGCTTGAGACTGGCCTCTGCCGAGGCAACCATCGCCTTGCGGCTGTTGCCAGTGACGAGAATGCCGCCGCCCCTGGGGCTGGCGCTTTGTGTGAATTTGGTCGCGAGCACGAAGTCGTCGCGGCGGCCCCGCAGAAGATCGCCGAGGATCTCTTCCGATTGTCCAAACTGATAGCTGTCGGCCGTATCGATGAAATTGCCGCCGGCATCGGCATAGGTATCGAAAACGGTGCGGACATCTTCCGCGCTTGCGCCGTAGCCCCAGCCGGTGCCGAAATTGCCGGTGCCGAGAACGAGTTCGGAGACCCGCAGGCCCGTATGCCGGCCGAAGACCCTGTAACGCATCACAATCGCTCCTCGCCGTCGTTGGGCATTTTATATGACGATCATCATCAATGCGTTGAAGATAAATGATGAATAACATATAAAAGTCAAGCGCACTTGTGGATGGAGTTGGACATGAAAGTGAGCCGGGAACAGGCTGGGGAGAACAGGCGCCGCATCGTCGAAGTGGCGGCAGAATTGTTCCGCGAGCATGGTTTTGACGGGATCGGGTTGGCCGATCTCATGAAAAAGGCCGGTCTGACCCATGGCGGCTTTTACGGCCATTTCAGATCCAAGGAGGATTTGGCGGCCGAGGCGGCGGCCAGAGCTTTGTCAAAAAGCCGTGAGACATTGTCGGCCGTGGCCGACGGCGCGAAGGGCGATCCACTGGCGGCGCTCGTCAGCGCTTATCTGTCGGAGCGGCATATCAAGGAGAGGGGAGCAGGCTGTGCCTTTGCCGCACTGGGCAGCGATGCCCCACGGCACGGCAAGCCGTTGCGTTCCGTTTTCCGCAAGGGTGTCGAGGATTATCTCGCCATCCTTGCTGATCTCGTGTCGGGGCGGACGAAAGCCGAGAAGCGCAAGAAAGCGATGGCCGCGCTATCGGGGATGGGCGGTGCGCTGGTGCTGGCGCGGGCTGTCGACGATGCGGATCTCACAAAGGAGATCCTGGCCGCGACGGCATCAAGTCTTACAACGCCGCCAGCCGGTAACGCCTGATCGTCACCTCTCGACGCCACTGCGGCCGTTGTTGATTTTATCAAATGGATAACCGGTCCTTCTGCCCGCTCGCCTGACCCACCCCGTTGCGCTCGTCAGTGAAGGAGATTCCTGACGCGCCTCTGGCGATTCCAGCTAGATCGAGATGGTCGGCAAAGGAACTGCTCTGTTGGCTGCGCTGTTCCCATTCTAATTGACTCCGACGGCCGAGGGGACACCAAGCAGAAAGGAGCCTCTCATGCTGAGTCGACGCAAATTTTCAGCGGCCTTCGCCGGAAGCATTGCTGCTTCGGTGGTGTCTCGCCGGTCGGCCCGCGCACAAACCGTGGACAGCAATGCAAAGCAATCCACGAAGCAAATTGCGGCCAATACGTCGTTCCGCTCTTTGAAGCAGATCGAGGCCGGCGCCCTGAATGTCGGATATGCGGAAGACGGCCCCGCTGGGGGGCCCGTTGTTATTCTCCTGCATGGGTGGCCCTATGACATCTACAGCTATGTCGATGTCGCTCCATTGCTGGCTACGGCAGGATACCGGGTGATCGTGCCCTACCTGCGGGGTTATGGCAGCACACGCTTTCTTTCCGGCGCAACACCGCGAAATGGCCAGCAGTCCGTTGTTGCCGTCGATGTCGTCGCATTGATGGATGCTCTCGGAATCAAGCGTGCGACCTTGGCCGGTTATGATTGGGGCGCGCGGACCGCCAACATTATCGCGGCGCTTTGGCCGGAACGCTGCAAGGCAATGGTGTCGGTAAGCGGATATCTGATCGGCAGTCAGGAGGCCAACAGGATGCCGTTGCCGCCGAAGGCCGAGTTTGAATGGTGGTACCAATATTACTTCGCGACCGAGCGCGGCCGTACTGGCTATGACAAATACAGGCGCGATTTCGCAAAGCTTATCTGGCAATTGGCGTCGCCCAAATGGGCCTTCGATGACGCAACCTTCGATCGCTCGGCGGCCGCTTTCGACAACCCCGATCATGTCGATGTCGTGATCAGCAATTACCGCTGGCGGCTCGGATTGGCAGAGGGGGAGTCAAAATACGATGGTCTGGAACAGCGTCTTGCGCAAGCGCCGGTGATCTCCGTGCCAACCATCACGCTTGAGGGGGATGCCAATGGAGCACCGCATTCCGATGCCGCCGCTTATGCGGAGAAATTCTCTGGGCGATATGAGCACAGGGTCATCAGTGGCGGTATCGGTCACAATCCGCCACAGGAAGTCCCTCGCGCCTTTGCCCAATCTGTCATCGATGTTGATGGATATTGAGCGCTGTATGTTGGGAGTACTTGATGACGTAAAGTACCGCAGTCACTTCACACGTCACGTGGTGCGGCGCATGTTTTCACGCACTTTGCGTCTTGGGAAGCATCGCGCTCCTGGTGCAATAACCCGGGTGCTTTGCCGCACCCGGGCTGTTCCGCATCACGGGGAAGCGGGATGCTCAGCCCCACAATTCCTTGCTGGCGAGCTTGGCGCCTTCGGCAAGGCTCTCAAACTTTGCCCACATTACCTGCGGGTGCACGCGCTGCAGGCCTTCGGCCTGTGCGAACCCGCAGTCCGTTCCGGCGATCAGGTTTTCCTTGCCGATCAACTTGGCGAAATTGATGATGCGCTCGGCGATCAGCTTCGGATGCTCCACAGTGGTCGTATGATGCGTGATGATGCCGGGGATCAGGATCTTGCCGGCCGGCAGCTTCACCTTTTCCCATAGATGCCATTCATGTTCATGGCGCACATTCGCGGCCTCGATCGAATATGCTCCTGCATTTACGCTCAGCATCAGATCGACGATATCCGAGAGCTGCGCGTCGGCAACATGCGGCACGTGCCAGCTTCCGAAACAGATATGATAGCGGATGCGGTCCTGTGGAATGCCTTCCAGCGCCATGTTCAGGGCCGCCACGCGCAATTCGGCCCATTCGCGGTAGCGCTTCGGGCTTTCCTGCGTCAGATGATCGAACATGTTGGCGAGCACGGCGTCGTCCACCTGCAAGACCACGCCGGACTTGATGACTTCGAGATATTCCTCACGCAACGCCTTGGCGATGGCGAAGACATAGTCTTCCTCGCTTTTGTAATATTCGTTCTCGGCGTCATAGCCGACGCTGGCTGGAGCCACGCAGGTGAAGAACACGTCTTCGACCTTCACCTTGGCGGCAGCCGCTTTCAGGTCGGCGAGATTGCGCCGCACGTCCTCATAGCCGTTGTAGACGATCGGGCCGACGCAGGCATGGCCGGGCGATCCAACAGCGCCGCGCGGGAACTGGTCCTTCATGAAGTCGGCAAAGCGGATGCGGTCCCGCCCGAGCCACACCGCTTCGTAAAGCTTGTTCGGGCGCGGTTCGAATCCGCTCATGCGTTCGAGAATGTAATTGGCCCAGCCCGACTTGCCGAACTCGCCGTCATTGACGATGTCGATGCCGGCCCTGGCCTGATGCGCGACGACCTCTTCGATCTCGTGAGCAAGCTGCTTTTCGTCGTGTTGTTTCGAGGCATCCAGCGCCGCCTTCGAACGAATGAGGCTGCCGACATGGGTCGTCAGGATGCGGTTTTCGCTACGCTTCATCGTCAAATAATCCTGTCAGTGCGTACGGAGTGAGACAGAAAGAGGCGCAGCATACGCGACCGCGCCTCTTCGTTTGGTGATGACTTGTTCAATAGGCCGCGTTGCGCTCCGCGACGGTCTTCTTCAGATCGTCAAGAACAGCCTTGGGATCGTATCCGGCCTTCTTCACGTCAGCCTCCCAGTTGGCAACGATCGGCTCGGCCGATTTGCGCCAGGCGGCAATCTGTTCGGGCGTCAGGGTATAAATATCCTGTCCCGGCATCGCCTTCAGCTTCTCCTTGCCGCCGGACTCAAAGTCGGCCCAGGGCGTTGCGATGGCGAGCGAGGCTTCGCTCGAACAATGATCGTCCATCACCTTCTTCTGCGCTGGTGACAGCTGGTCATATTTCGCCTTGTTCAGCACCCAGACCTGCTCGGAGACGTAGATCGGCGCATCGATGTGGAAGAAGGTCACCTTGTCGATGCCGAACAAGCCAATCGATCCCCAGGGCGAACCCGCACCATCGGCAACACCTTTCTCGAGAACGTCGCGGATTTCAGGTGCGGACGCCTGAACATTGCTGGCGCCGAGCGTGCGCATCCAGTTGGCGATCACGGCATTCGGCGGACGGAACTTCACGCCTGACATATCGGTCGGGTTCACGATTTTCTTCTTCGTGAAGTGGAAGGTGCCGGGATCGTGCGCGAACATCAGGCAATAACGCACATCCTTCATCTCCTTGTCGGCATAGCGGCGGTACCAGGTATCCATGGCGGCGCTGCCTTGCTTGGAGTTCGAGAAGATGAAGGGGAGTTCGACCGCCGCGACGATCGGGAAGCGGCCGGGCTCATAGCCCGGATTGACGTGCGAGATATCGACGATGCCATCGCGCGCCATGTTGTAATGGTCGAAGGCCTTTCCCAGTTGCTGGGCCGGGAAAATCGAGATCTTGATCGTGCCGTTCGACGCCTTGTTGATCGAATCAGCCCAGGCGACGGCTGCGGCATGCATGGGATGCGCTGTCGGCACCCAATGCGAAAAGCGCATTTCGACCGGCTTGTCCTGCGCGACGGCCGGCGCGGTGTGAAGTCCCAAGAGTCCAAGTCCGGTAGCAACAGCACCTGTCAGGCGTAACCAAGGTAACTTCATTGCATCCTCCCGAAGCAGCTTCTTGTTGACGCATTTTAGAACCCCAGATCACGTGATTTTGGATCGATGCGATCCAAAATCAAAACGTGATCGCCTATAATACATTGGAGCAGGATGTTATCCGAAAACCGCTTCGCACTTTTCGGCATCATGCTCCGGCGGCGACTTTTGTCTTGAACGTAATCAGTGATGAGCCCGGAACGAGATCGCGCGTTTGCTGGCTGCGCAACGCGAGTTCGAGGTTGCGACGCGCGAGCCGGGCGTGCTCGCGCATGATGAATTCGGCACGTTCGCCTTCGCCATTCTCAATGGCGCGCGCAATACAGCGATGGTGATCCTGCGCGACGGTGAACAACACACGCGCCTCCGGCAAACTGGCCTGGACCGTCACGAAGGCGCTGGCCGATGCGAAGGGCAGGGCCACCGCGCGCGCAATCTGTCGTGACAGGACGGCAGAGTCGGCGAGATCGATCACGAGTTGATGAAAGCGCCCGTTCAGTTCGACATAACTTGAGAAATTGCTAACCGTGACGCCTGGCCCGAAGACGAGGTCATCCAGGTCGGCAAGGCATTGCTTGAGATCGGAGAGGTCGGCGTCGGTCAGCCGGCGCTCGGCGGCGAGTCGTGCTGCGAGACCTTCGAGCGTACCGCGGACTTCGATCGCTGCATGGATGTCACGTTCGGTGAAGGCGCTGACGGCATAGCCGCCCGTTGCGATCGGATGGGCGAGGCCTTCCTGTTCGAGACGCATCATGGCTGTGCGGATCGGCGTGCGTGATACGCCGAGCCGTTCGACCAGCGCGAGCTCCGACAGCCGCTCGCCCGCCTTCAGTTCGCCGCTGAGTATCAACTCGCGCAGCGTCATGAGGGCAGACAGGTTTTGCGACGATGGAAGTTCCGTCTGGTCGCGCACATTTCCTCCGGTCTTTTGTTTTTCGGGAGGCTGTATACAATTTTGGCCGAAGTCAACGCTGCATTGCAGTAAATCCCTTTAAAGAAAATCGATCTGCCCATTTTCTGTATTCAGTGGGCAAAGCAGTGGATGGCTGGCACGGGTCGATTCAGGCCGGGCTTTCGGCATGGCATAACGGGCGAAACAGGCAGCCCACCGAAGGACATCGCATGCCCACGACGATCTACGGCATCAAGAACTGCGACACGATGAAGAAGGCGCGCGCCTGGCTCGACAAGGCCGGCGTCGATTACAGCTTTCACGACTACAAGGCCGAGGGCATCGACAAGGCGAAGCTGGAGCGCTGGAGCAAGGAGGTCGGCTGGGAGACATTGCTCAACCGGGCCGGTACGACCTTTCGCAAGCTGCCGGAGAAGGACAAGGAAGGCCTGACGGCTGCAAAGGCGATCAAGCTGATGATGGACCAACCGTCGATGATCAAGCGGCCGGTGCTGGAAAACGGCAAGGCGCTGCTCGTCGGCTTCAAGCCGGATGATTACAAGGCCGAATTTGGGAAGTAGGTGCTGGTATTTGCGTCCTCTCCCCTTGCGGGAGAGGGCATGACGGTCTTCGCCAAGGATTCTGATGGGTGAGGGGGGACGGTCTTTCGGTAGACTGTAACCCCTCACCCATACGAGATTGCTGATCTGTCCGAGAAGCCCTCTCCCGCAAGGGGAGAGGGCGCCGTATTGAGCAGCGACGTTTAACGTGGCGGCGGTAATTGTTCTCCGAACGCCCGCCGCCAGATCCATGACAATCCCTCGCCGACATGATGCTGCTCGCGGACATGCGTCGGGTGGACCGGGCCGATGGTCGGGCTTTGACGTTGGCCGACCACAAAGTTGAAGCTGTAATATGGCTCCTGTCCCATGCGCAGGTCTGTAATGGAGACGCGACCGTCGCGCTCGCTCATCTTGAAGAAACCGTGGCTGAACGAAGCGATGCGTTGGACATGTCGGCTGTCCTTCATCGCGTCATAGAGAGCCTTTCCGCGCGGAAACTGGTCGAATGTCATCTTGTTGTCGCGATCGAAGACAGAGCGGAACCCCTCAAGATAGCCGTCCGGGGTCATCGCGACCACGCGCCACAGCACCGTGTTCAACGCCGTCGGTGTCACGAGCAGGCGTTCGACCTTGCGGCCATCGGCGCGCAACGACGCCTCGGCAATGCCGGTGACGTAAGTCTGCGCCGCAACGCTCCACAACAGATACGCTGTGCTGACAGTAAGACCGCCGACCGCCCAGCGCCAGCCGGTGTCATTGCGCCAGATCAGCGCCGCCGCGATGCCGATCAGCAGCGGCAATGTGTAAAGAGGATCAATGATGAACATCGAGCCGATGGCATAGGGGAAATCGGTGAAGGGCCGCAGCAATTGCGTGCCATAGACCGTGAACCAGTCAAGCAGCGGATGGGTGACGAGCGCCAGCCAGACCGCGAGCCACCATCGGCGAAAATTCTGCAGCTCGCGCGCCGCGAAGGCCGCGATCGCAGCGACAATGGGAGACGCGACCGTCAGCCAGAACAGCGCGTGGCTGTTGGCCCGATGCAGCGTCATGTTCGAGATCGGGTCGCCATGATTGTAGAAGGCATCGAGATCGGGAAGCGTGCCGGCGAGGCCGCCGATCAATGCAGCTTTCCACGGCGCCGTGCGCCGGCGCATGACGACGACGCCGATGGCGGCACCGAGAGCGAATTGCGAAAGGGAATCCATAGGGTGACGTGTATCCGATTTCCCGCCCGTGCGGGAATGAGCGGCCTACACGTGGTGCGTGTCAGATCAAATATCAACGCCGCTGGAACAGCTCGTACCGCACCGGATTGTCCGGGCATTCCGTCGGGCCACAAATGGCAAACGTCGACAGGGCATTGGCGCCGGTGACTGCGACCACGAGCCATACGGCAATACTGGCGGCCACAGTTTTTGTCAAAGGCGTGTCATCTCTCGCAAATTGCCGCTCGAACAGCAGCAGTAACGTAAAGACCACGAGCGCGATGACGAAGACAATGAACGCCCACGTGTAATAGTGATAGCCGAACAGCGCCGAGCCATAGCCGGGATCGCCCGGCAGGATATGCAGAAACATCTGGCGCATGGCGACGGCGGCGCCGGCCATCGCTGCCAGCATGGACAGTGCATAATGCGACGGGCTTGGCCCAAAGCGAAGATTGAGGATCGGCCCTGCCGCCATGGCGCAGAAGAACGCGCGTTGCAACATGCAGAGCGGGCAGGGCAATTCACCATGGATGAACTGCATTGCAAACGCCACGATCAGCACACCACTGATCGCATACAGCGCGAGGATATTCAGTGCGTTGGCAATACTGCGGTTCATGCCGGCTCGGTCAGAATGAGAGCGTCAACGGATCGGTCATGTGATGCAGGAACAGTGCGAAGGAGATGATCAGCGCCATCCCGAAGGTAGCAAGTGCCGTGGTCCGCGTGGCGAACCACGCGGCCGCAAGCGAACCGGTCCAGAGTATGAAGACAAGCGTAAACAGCATCGAGCCTTCGTCTTCGTTCGCGGTCACCAGGGCAGGTCATGCGGCGACCGGAATGGGTACCGCATGACCTTGTATCGCTTCGATGTTAATTCTTCACGCCAGTCGTTGTCGGCGTGAGATTTTTGATCACCTCATCGCCCCTGATCGAAATCCTGACGATATCCTTCGCGTCGACATTCATATTCATGAGGTCGAGCGAGCGGATCTGGCTGTTGTCATAGGTCCTGAAGTGATAGCGGCGGGCGTTCAGGTCGCTGGCGGACGTCCACAGCGTATAGTCAGCCTGAATATTGCCGTTCGAATCCTTTTCGCCATCGCGAGTCGAACCCTTCGGGATATCGAACTGGTTCAGCACATGGAAGGCGCTCAGGATCGCGTCAGTCCCGGTCTTCGGCTTGAAGACAGATTGCGAGAAAGCGACCGCGCGGACAAAGCGTGACGGCGGCGTGAAATCGCCCGGCAGACCAAGCATGCCCGAGCCCTGGCCGGTCGGCAGCAGCTTCACCGGTCCGAGCTGGACCGGCGGCAAGTTGTTCATCGAGAAGTTCACGTAGTTGCGCAGATTTGTCATGTGCCAATCGAAGCTTGGCGAATTGGTGACGACGCCCAGCTGATTGTCATGCACATTCAGCTTGCCGCCAACATATTCGATGACGATGCTTTTGCCGGACGTATCATGCACGATGAAATGGACTTCCGGCGCGAAGCCCCAGCTTGAGAAGACGACGGACGGAACGACGATGTTGCCGATATTGGCTTTCACTTCGTCCACACTGGCGAAATTCTCCAGGATCCACGATCCGAGCTCCCACGGAGCAATCGTCTTGCTGGCGTCGGCCGCCGTGTATGGCATGTAGCCTGCAGATGTCGGGAAATAGAACAAGCCGGCAGCAAGGCCGCGTTCATTCAGTCCGTCGAACATGAGCGGCTGTCCCGCGCCGTTCATACCGACGCTGGCATATTTGCTGGTCCATTTCAGGCCTTCCTGGCCGTCCGGCGTCGTGCCTGTGCGCGCATAGCCACGCGGCACCATAATGATCTCGGACATCAGATCGACGCCGAACTCCAGTGTCCGTGCGTGGACAACACTGCCGTCGGCTGCGATCAGGCGAATACCGGTGCAGGCCTGTGCCGTTTGCGCGGCGCTGGCGATCAGCATCGTGGCGATGCCAAGAGCGGAGACAGTTCTATTCAAAAAGCGATGTTTAATCATTGGTGCCCCTCTATAACCTTGTTCAATATATTTTTGACTATGACGCGCGTTGGCGCGAATGCAGCTTGAACAAAGCCGTCGAATAATGAGGCGCTCAGTGTGAAAAGATCGCTACCAGCCCTTTCCGGATTGTCGGATAGTCGAGAATATCGGCTTTCTAGTTAATTTTTACATCCCCCGCCTTGATGATCGGCGCCCAGCGAGCGATCTCGTTATCGATGACCGCGCGGAATTCGGACGGCGAATTGCCGACAGGCTCCATGAGCTGCGTCGCCAGTTTTTCCCGCGACGCTTTGGACATGATGGCTTCAACCACATCCTTGTGGATCGCGTTGATGAGCGCAGGCGGCGTGCCGCCGGGCGCGATCAGGCCCATCCAGGTATCGGCCTCCACGTCGACGCCGGATTCTTTCAGCGTTGGAACATTCGGCAGGAAGGGCGAGCGCTTCGGCAGCGACACGGCGAGTATCTTCGCCTTACCGGCATCGGCCTGAGGCGTGACCGAAATCGCCGGCAACGCGGCCATGTGCACATCGCCGCGAATGAGTGCCGTCATCGCCGCCGGCGATGATGGGTAGGGAATATGCACCATCTTCGCGCTGCTTTTCTGCGCGATCGCCTCCATCGTCAGATGCGACAATGAGCCGTTGCCGATCGATCCGAAATTGTACTTGCCCGGGTTCTTTTTCAGCAGCTCGATCAGTTCGGCGACGTTGTTCACCCCGAGTTCGGGATTGACCGCCAAGGCGCTCGGCATGGTGACGAGCTGTGTCACAGCGGCAATGTCTTTCGATGGATCGTAAGGCAGCTTGCCGAACAACAATGTGTTGATCGCCAGCGGGCCGCCGATGCTGACGCCGATCGTGGTGCCGTCCGGCGCGGCCTTGGCCACGGCGTCGGTGCCGGTGTTGCCGCTCGCTCCCGGCTTGTTTTCGATAACAAAAGCCGAGTTCGGATATTTGGCTTGCAATTGCTCGCTGACGAGGCGTGCCACGATGTCCGGCGTCGAGCCGGGACCGAACGGCACCATGATGCGGACGGTCTTGGCTGGCCATTCCTGCGCCTTAGCCGGAGCAATGGCCACGATCATCGCGGCAAGAATGAATGCGCGCCGTTTCATGCTAGTCCTTCCCTAGAAACACGCCGTTTCTGTCCAGCGTTTCTTGCAACTTGTCGATGTCGATATTCGCAGGGGTCTTGCCACTTGCAATAGCAAGATGCGCGCCTGTTGCGGCCGCTTCCCCCATTACGAAACAGGCGCCGGTGACGCGCGCCGCCGACTGGCCCTCGTGGGTCATGGATGCGCAGCGCCCGGCGACGAACAGGTTGCTGACGCCTTGCGGCAACAGCATCCGGTAAGGCAGGTGATTGTAGCCGCGGGAGCCGGGGATATCCGGCCATTCCCATTTCACGTCGCCGGCGACATGGGCCTCGATCGGCCAGCCATTCACACCGATGGTGTCGTCGAAACTCGCGCAGGTCAGGAC
>JAEXXW010000674.1 GCA_023405565.1 Pseudomonadota bacterium | reverse complement strand
ATCCACAATTGCGTTTCTTGTATTGTTTTTCGGATCGATGCCGAATGCGGCCTTGGCCGATGAAATAAAATTAATGTCCATCAGCGCTGTGAAAGAAGCGGTGATGGAACGGGTCGCGGCCTTCGAGCGCGCAAGCGGCCACAAAGTGACGATGATTTGGGGCGGCACGGAAAGCGTGTCGAAACGCATCGCCGGTGGTGAGATTGTCGACGTTGTGCTTCTGGCGGCGCCGAATATCGATAAGCTGATCGAGGAAAAGAAAATTGCGGCTGGAAGCCGTGCTGATTTTGCGAAAACCGGAATTGGCGTCGCGGTACGGCCGGGACTTCCCAAGCCCGATATTTCAACCGCTGACAATCTGAAAAAGGCGGTGCTGGAAGCAAAGTCGATTTCGTTTTCGACCGGAGCCAGCGGAGTTTATTTGGTTGAGCTGTTCAAGCGGCTCGGAATCTCAGAGCAGATCAAGGACAAGATCGTTCAGCCGGCTTCGGGGTCCCCCGTCAGTGCATTGCTTGAGAAGGGTGAAGCCGATCTTGGCTTCCAGCAGGTGAGCGAACTGCTGCATGCCAAAGGCATCCAATATCTTGGGCCGTTGCCGCCCGGCATTCAGAACGTCACGACCTATTCAGTCAGTCTGCATACTGCAGCACCGGCACGGGCTGCTGCCAGGAGTTTGATGACATTTCTCACCGCCCCGGACTCCGGTCCGGTGATTCGGAGCTTGGGGATGGAGCCGGGCTGAGGCGACCGAATTCCACGTTGTGCATGTGTAGAATCGATGAAACGTCACCCGCGGGCTTGACCCGCGGGTCCATCGTCGAAAGAAATCAATTTGCGAAGCGATGGGATTGTCGAGTCTTCAGCATGAAGACGCGCTTTGCGCTTTTGCCCGGCTACGACACAGCACAATGCTCTACCTCTGGATCAAAGCCTTCCACATCATCGCGGTCATCTCGTGGATGGCCGGCATGCTCTATCTGCCGCGGCTGTTCGTCTATCATTGCGAGGCGGAGGTTGGGTCGCAGCAGTCCGAAACCTTCAAGGTGATGGAGCGCCGCCTGCTCAAGGCCATCATCAATCCGGCCATGGTCGTGACCTGGATTTTGGGGCTGTGGCTTGCCTACGAAGCTGGCTTCTTCAAATCCGGCTGGCTTCACACCAAACTGGTGCTGGTGCTGGTACTATCCGCCCTGCACGGTTTTTTGACCGGCCAGGTTCGTGCCTTCAGCCAGGATAAGCGGCCCTACAGCCAGAAATTCTATAGGATTATCAACGAGGTACCGGCTGTCCTGATGGTCGGGATTGTGCTTCTGGTGGTGCTCAAGCCGTTCTGATTTCAACAGCGGTTAATCAGCGCAGCCGGTCCCACTTGCGGAATCGAAAGCTTCTCCGTATCTTTTGGCCATCCCCCCGAACGCAGGCGGATGCCAGTCGCGCCATCCGTGTATCCGGAAGACGCAAGCATCGGCCGGGGCACAGCCCATCAGCCAGAGCCCTTTCCGGCCAAAGCTTTCCCGGCCAAGACCTGCGAAATTCCTCTTAAAACCGCCGCCGCTGTTTCAATTTTTTGTCTGGCGCCGGTGGACCTTCATTCAAGGACTACCCCCTATGCGGGAAGTAAAGCTTCAAGATCTCAAGGCGAAAACCCCCGTCGAATTGCTCGCTTTTGCCGAGGAGCAGGAAATCGAAAACGCCAGCACCATGCGCAAGCAGGAGCTGATGTTCGCGATCCTCAAGCAACTCGCCAGCCGTGAAATCGATATCGTCGGTGAAGGCGTGGTCGAGGTGCTCTCCGACGGTTTCGGGTTTCTCCGTTCGCCGGAAGCCAATTATCTGCCCGGCCCTGACGATATTTACGTTTCGCCGTCGCAGATCCGCCGGTTCGGCCTGCGCACCGGCGACACAGTGGAAGGCCACATCCGTTCGCCAAAGGAAGGCGAGCGCTATTTCGCCCTGCTCAAGGTCTCGACCATCAATTTCGAAGACCCTGACAAGGCCCGCCACAAGATCAACTTCGACAATCTGACGCCGCTTTATCCCAACGAGCGGCTGAAGATGGAACATGACGATCCGACCAAGAAGGATCTGTCGGCCCGCGTCATCGATATCGTTGCGCCAATCGGTAAAGGCCAGCGCGCCCTCGTGGTGGCGCCGCCGCGCACCGGTAAGACGGTTCTGTTGCAGAACATCGCGCATGCGATCACGGCCAATCACCCCGAATGCTATCTGATCGTGCTTCTGATCGACGAACGTCCGGAAGAAGTCACCGACATGCAGCGTTCGGTGAAGGGCGAGGTCGTGTCCTCGACCTTCGACGAACCGGCATCGCGCCACGTCCAGGTCGCCGAAATGGTGATCGAGAAGGCCAAGCGCCTGGTCGAACATGGCCGCGACGTCGTGATCCTGCTCGACTCGATCACCCGCCTTGGCCGCGCTTACAACACGGTGGTGCCGTCATCCGGCAAGGTGCTGACCGGCGGTGTCGACGCCAATGCGTTGCAGCGTCCCAAGCGCTTCTTCGGTGCGGCCCGTAACATCGAGGAAGGCGGTTCGCTCACCATCATCGCGACCGCGCTGATCGATACCGGCTCGCGCATGGACGAAGTGATCTTCGAAGAGTTCAAGGGCACCGGCAACTCCGAACTCATCCTCGACCGCAAGGTCGCCGACAAGCGCACCTTCCCGGCGATGGACATCACGCGGTCCGGCACCCGTAAGGAAGAGCTGCTGGTCGAGCCGCAGGTGCTCAAGAAGATGTATGTGCTCCGCCGTATCCTCAATCCGATGGGCACGATGGATGCGATGGACTTCCTGCTCGACAAGCTGCGCAACACAAAGAGCAACGCTGAGTTCTTCGAGTCGATGAATACCTGAATCAGCTTGTAGAATTGAAATTGCCGATGGCCGGGCTAGAAGCCCGGCCATTTTTTATAGATTGAGCGAAGCCGAACCGCCAACGCACAAAATATGAGCGGCATTGCCGCATATTCGGGCGCAACCCTGCGCTGAATGGCAATGCTTTCGCAACGGAGTTCGTGCGAATCGATCCATATTGAACTGACATCCTCGCGATTCGCTTTTCATGACACACGGTTTCGGAAAGCCAGCCTTCTGGGTTGCTGCCCCGGCCTTTCTTGTTGCGGCGGCAACACTGACCGCGGGTCTTGTCTTTGGGATTTTTGCCGGCATCGGCGTTGCCGCCTTGGGTGCTCTCTTCATCGGCCTGTTCGCTGAAAATCGT
>JAEXXW010000073.1 GCA_023405565.1 Pseudomonadota bacterium | reverse complement strand
CTTGCTCGCCGCCCTGTCCAACGCCGCTAGCCGTCCTTGCGGCGTTGGAACAAAAAATGCGGCTTCTGCGTTATGTGTGGCTCTACCCCGGAGTCGCAAAGGCAGGTGTGCAAAGGCAGGTATGCATGGCGAGAAAGCAGGATAGCCCGGAAGTTACGTCGGAGAAGGCTCTTGCCGTCGCAGATTATGCCTCTGCACAACGCCGCGCGCTGCGTCAGCTCGAGCGTCTGCGCCAGGAGCGCTTGCAGAGAGAGGCGATGAAGCGCCCTGAGGAAAAGAAGCGCGCTCGTTAGCCGCCTTTCACAGCCACCGGCTCATTCATGAACTCCGGCGGAGTTTTATAGCTAATGTTTTCGTGACATTGGTGCGTCGGCCGTGGCGTCAACGTTGTCGATCTCACAGGTTTTTGCGCTCGCGATTTATGTCTTCTTCACGTCCTTCTGCTCCAATAGCCATGTTTTCGCGGGTTTTGCGCCCGTTCCATTTGCGCCCGTATGGGGGCAAGCAATCGTTTTTGAATTAAATTAAGCGCCAGGCAGAGTGGTCGGGAGAAATCCATGTGCAATGTTTGTCTTGAGAGCCGTTTGGGGCGCCGCAATTTCCTGATTGGTGGAGCGGCAATGCTGGCGGCGTCTTCTTTTGGAAGCGCTGCTTCGGCTCAGCCGGTTTCCGCGGCGAGTACGCCGGATGAAGCGTTGAAGCTCTTGATGGATGGCAACGCACGCTACGTTGCCAATCAGCCGCGTGAGCGCGACTTCTCGGCGGCCCGTGCAAGCCGCGCAACAGGGCAGGCACCTTTCGCTTCGATCCTGGGATGCGCCGACTCGCGGGTCGCACCTGAATTGGCATTCGACCAGAATCCCGGTGACCTGTTCGTCGTCCGCGTCGCCGGCAATTTCGTTACGCCGGATGGGCTGGGAAGTCTGGAATATGGTGCTGCCGTGCTCGGCTCAAAACTGATCTTGGTGCTTGGCCACACCAGTTGTGGTGCGGTGAATGCGACTGTCGATGCGCTGCAGAAGGGCAACAAGCTTCCGGGCCATATCGCTGATCTCGTGCGGGCGATGAAGCCGGGTATCGAGCCGGTTTTGAAAAAGGGCGGCGACGATCTGAAGCAGCGCGCCGTTGTCGCCAACGTGCAGCACAATATCCAAAGGTTGAAGACGGCCAAGCCGATCCTCGCCGGGATGATCGCCAAGAAGCAGGTGCGTGTCGTCGGCGGCGTCTATGATATTGCGACCGGCAAGGTCACGCTTGTAGACGGCATTGCATAGCGCAAGCCCCCTCAACCCGACTATCGCTTTGATTGGATGCAGGACGCGATGAGCCGGTCGCGTCCTCAATATGTTGCATGCGCGATCACCTTGCGCATGACATTCGGAAATGCTTCGCCGTCGATCTCCTGCCGTGCGATCCATCGCATGCCTTTCGGCGCGCGGACGCTCCTGAGCGCTTGCGTGCGATAGACCACAAGCTCGAGCGGAAAATGCGTGAACACGTGGTTCACCACGCCGGCAACGCGGTGCCATTCCGCCTTGATCGGCGCGTGATCTGCAATGTCCTCAATCGTGAAATCATGCGCCCAGTCGGTCGTTGGGACTTCGGTCATGCCGGCGAGCAGCCCCTTGTCGGGGCGCGTGCGCGCAAGTAGCGCGCCATCTTCGCGCATCACCACGAAGGCGGCGCCGCGACGCAGCTTGCCTTCGGCTTTCGCGGTTTTGCGCGGAAACGTCTCCTGATCGCCGCGCTCACGTGCAATGCAAGGCTTGCTCCAGGGGCATAAGGCGCAGGCCGGTTTTTTCGGCGTGCAGATGGTGGCGCCCAGATCCATCATCGCCTGCGCGAAGTCGCCGGCGCGCGTGTCGGGCGTCAGCGTCGCCGCGAGAGCGCGGATGGTCGGCTTTGAGGCTGGCAGCGGCTCCTCGATCGCGAACAGGCGCGATACCACGCGCTCGATATTACCGTCGACCGGCGTCGCCTTGCGGTCGAAGGCAATGGAGGCGATCGCCGCGGCTGTATAGGCGCCGATGCCGGGCAGCTTCAGAAGGTCAGCCTCGGTATCCGGAAAAGCTCCAGCGTGGTTTGCAACAACGGCCCGAGCACAGGCGTGAAGATTGCGAGCACGGGCGTAATAGCCCAGACCAGCCCAGAGCTTTAGGACTTCTTCGAGCTTTACCGCAGCGAGATCGGCGACCGCCGGCCAGCGCTCGAGGAAGCGGGCGTAATAGGGGCCGACCGCCTTCACCGTGGTCTGCTGCAGCATGATTTCCGACAGCCAGACATGGTACGGGTCCGGCCGGGCGCCGCCCTCGGCGCGCCATGGCAGCCGCCGTTTGTGGCGGTCATACCAGGCCAGCAGCGCATCGCTTGAAATCGCGTGCTTTTTCGAGGCTTTGCGCTTTGCTAGGGTCATGCGTTCGATGTGACAGAGGCCCCATTCTTGAACAAGCCCAAGCTGCGTGCCCGTCCACTGGTGGATCTCACCAACAGCCTGCTGGCGGAGAGCTTCCGCAAGCAGGGCTTTGCCTCGTCCGAACTGGTGGTGCGCTGGACCGCCATCGTCGGCGCGGATGTGGCGGTGTGTGCAGAACCCCTGCGAATTCAATGGCCTCGCGGCCCGGAAAGCCAGGGCACCATCCCCGGCACGCTGGTTTTGCGGGTCGAAGGCCCCGCGGCGCTGGAGATCCAGCATATGTCGCATGTGATCCTGGAGCGGGTGAACCGCTATTTCGGCTGGCACGCCATCGACCGGATCGCGATCCGTCAGGCCCCTTTGCGCCGCCCGGGAAAAAAGCCGGACCGCAGCCTCGATCCGGCGCTCGTCCACAGCATTGCGCAAACCATGCCACAGGCCGAGGAAGGCCTGAAAATGGCCCTGTCCCGGCTAGGGGCGGCGGTGAAAACCGCGGCCATCAAGGGAAAGTGACGTTATCTTGTGCGCTGGCGGGGCCGGCCCGCCATTGCCACATTTATCGTGACAAGGTAGCCCAAGCGCAAATCCCGCTCGCACCCTAAGGAGCTTTTCGTGAGCCTCACCCGCCGCCAATTCATCACAAGAACGACCGCTTTGGCGCTCATTCTCGCCGCTGGTTCTGCGGTTGATCTGTCTTTGGTCGG
This sequence comes from Pseudomonadota bacterium, assembly GCA_023405565.1. GTDB lineage: Bacteria > Pseudomonadota > Alphaproteobacteria > Rhizobiales > Xanthobacteraceae > Pseudorhodoplanes. Next base: position 63 of record JAEXXW010000073.1, on the reverse strand, counting down.
CGATGCGCTGGCACAGACCCCAAGTGCGTCCGATCTGGCTCAGGCTGGTCCGCTCGGCGATGT
>JAEXXW010000069.1 GCA_023405565.1 Pseudomonadota bacterium | reverse complement strand
CCCGGCCATCGCCGCGGCGCACCACACCAGCGCCGCGACGGCATGCCTGCGGCAAATCACTCCGGGACGGGGAAGGAAACGCAACGCCATCACCCGTCTTCCTGATAAAGCAACACCAAAAACCCCGTCAGCCCCCCGATAAGAACAGGAGCCCAAGCCGCCGTCACAGGAGACAGCAACTCAGTCTTGCTCATGTCTTCGGTGATTTTCGAGAGAACATAAAGCAAAAATCCGGACAAGACGCCACCAAGAACCATTTTTTGGACGCCGCCCATGCGCGCGAAACGCAGGCTGAAAGCGGCCGCGAGCAGGACCATCGATGCGAGCAGGAAGGGGCGGGACAGCAACTTGTGGTACTGGAGACGGTACCCTGCGGCGGCAAGGCCGGCATTCTCCGCCGTTTGAATGTAATTCGGCAGTTCCCAGACCGTCAGAGTTTCCGGAGTGGCGAAGTTTTCCTGCACCTGCTCACGAGAGATATTTGTTTTGAGTTTGTAGATCGCGTGGACGCTGGGTGGTTCGTCCGAAGGATAAAGCCGGGCATTGATCAACTCCCAATACCCATTGTTCAGCTCTGCCGATTCGGCCTCGATCCTATCTTGGTACCGCCCCTGTTGATCAAAGGTGAAGACGGTCACACCGATGAGCCGCATGCCTTGCCGGCGGCTATCGCGTGCGTTGATGATGGATTGACCGTCAACGCTGCGTTGACGCACCCAGAAACCGGCATCCTGCTGACCGAAGCTTCGCTGACCAAAGATCTCGGCCTCGTAACGTTTGGCCCGCTCCTGCAGGTTGGCTGCGACAGGATTGTAGACGAGTGTGGCGAGTGCCCCCAGCAGGAGTGCGACCACGACAGCGGGAGCCGTGAATTGCCACGCTGAGACACCGGCTGCACGCGCCACCACAAGTTCGTTCCGGCGCGAGAGGCCGAGATAGCAGGACATCGCACCGACCAGGATGCAGAAAGGCAGGATGCGCTCGGCCATCATCGGTACGCGGAAGAACGACAACTTGATCACCAGAAAAGCCGTTGCGTTCTCGTTGCTGGCGGTACGACGCATGAGCTCGACAGAATCGAGCAGGATGACAAGGAACACGACGCCGCCGAAAACGGCAAGCGCAGTGACCAGGAATTTCATCCCGAAATAACGTCCCATGGTCATCGAGACACGCATGCTCGCGCCCCCCTCAGGTCGCTGCCGCGGCGGTACGACGCGCAAGTTGCGCGCTGATGGCATCGACCGCTCTGGTGACAAAGGCAGGGGCTTCGATGACGAGACCGCGATGGATGGCCAACAGACCCAGCACCGCGGCTACCGCGAGAAGGACGTAGTGAAACGCCAGCACAAAGGGGTAGCGAACGCACAACACGATCACCACGAAGCCGATCAGCCGGATGACCGAAATCGCAACTGCCGCGCCAGCAACAGACATGGCGCGCCCCTGGCGTGTGGTTCGCGGCGCACCGAGATAGGCAAAGGTCACGATGGTGAAGACAATCGGATAGAGCGGAGCGAAGAGCCGGTCATGCAACTCGGCGCGGACCTGACCGTCCTGCAGCTTGGTCTTTTGCGGATCGTTGTTGATCAGGTCCCAGATATAACGATCGCGTGCTGAATTTCGCTGCGACGACGATTCATTCGGGGCCTGCGAGAGGTCGAGCGCATAGCGCTCGAATTTCACAATGGTCGGATCTTTCTGTTTTTCCGGCGGCTGTTTCTGGGCTTTCTGGTCGTTCAGGCTCGGCTGGTTCTTTTGCTGGCCCTTTTTTTCTTTCTGTCGCGGCGTGACTTCAAGGCGCTGAACGCTGCCGGTCTCAAGCACAAGAAACGTACCGCGCTCGTCCTTCACGATCGTGCCTTGCTCGGCGAGAAAGGTCGCGCGTTCGGTCGGGCTGCGACGATCGTCGACGAAAACGCCAAGCAACTGCCCGTTGGGAAGCCGTTCCCTGACGTGGAAGGTGAGGCCACGTTCGAAGCCGTTGAAGCGTCCGGGCTGCACGATGTTGGTAACAAGATCGGCCCGCACGTCGTTGGCCCAGTCATTCAGCGTCTGCAGGCCAAGCGGTCCGAGCCAGGAGCCGATCACGCTCATGACGAGCGAAACAAAAACCGCCATGTAGAGGAAGGGCCGGAACAGCACCCAGGGTGACATGCCGGCGGCATTCATGACGATTAATTCGGAATCGTTGGACAGCCGGCCGATCGCATGCATGACCGCGATCATCAGCGCGATCGGTGCGATCACCATGACCAGCATGGGGATAACGAGACCGGTAATGCCGAGGAAGACGAGGACCGTCTGGCCGCGACTGGTCATCAGGTCGATGTCGCGAAGCGCCTGGGTGATCCAGATCACCGAGGTCAGGCTGAACAGGACGATCGCGAAGGCGCTGAAGGTGGTGGCGAAGATGTAGCGGGCAATCGCGCTGGGAATGAGCGCGCCAAGGCCAAGCGAGCGCAGGCTGACCCACGCGGGCAGAACCATGCCCAGCCTGACGGCACTCATGTTGATCGGACCCAGCCTGAACGGACCCATACGCCGCGACGTTCCCCAATTCGCCCGCGGCCCGGATGGACCTTCGGTTGCTGCTCCGGACCGGCCTCCCCAAAGCCGTTTCCCAGCAGCGTTCATAATCGATTCACATAATGGCCCAGCCAAGGCAAAGCTGTTGAAAATGCATCGAAAAAAGTTAACCCGGGGGCAAGATTTACGGCGCTGTGTCCTGGGGAACACGATCCGCCTGAGGGAAGGTTCCGTTATGGTTAATCGGCACCCAAAAGCGGGTAATCAATGCTATAGTATGAATCCGGATTCAACAGAAGCAAAACCCTTCGAATCGGTTTGATCCTCCGTGTGACGCGACTAAAAGTAACCGCAGTTCCAGAATGCGAATGGATAGGACAGTACCGACCATGGCCAGCGCTCCCAAACTTGCATTTTCTTCCTTCTCAGCGCCGGGCAAGGGCGTATTGGTGGTATTCGCGGATGCCGACCTTGCGTTCGGGCCGGCGACCCAGAAGCTGCTCGCTCAGACTGGCGATCTCGTGTCGCGGGCGGCGGAAGCCGACGGCTTCAAGGGCAAGAACGGCAGCGTGCTCGACCTGATCACGCCGCAGGGGCTGAAAGTCTCGCGCCTGATCGTCATCGGCACCGGCAAGGTGTCCGAACTCAAGACGGAAGACTTCGTCAAATTGGGGGGCACCGCTTTTGGCCGTGCTCCGAAGAGCGCCGAGGACGTGACGATGATCGGCGAATTGCCGGGCGGGCCGATGAGCGCCGACCAGGTCGCGGATCTGGCGCTCGGTTCGATGATGCGGGCTTATTCCTTTGATCGCTACAAGACCAAGCGCAAGGACGATGACGATGCACCGAAGCAGCGCAAGCTGACGATCGGTACCGGCGATACGGACAAGGCGCGCAAGGCCTGGAGCGACCGCGAAGCCGTGATCGATGGCATTGTGATTGCGCGCGATCTCGTCAACGAACCGGCCAACATCCTTTATCCGGAAGAATTCGCGCGTCGTGCTGCGACGCTGAAGAAGGTCGGTGTCGACGTCGAAATCCTCGACGAGAAGGCGCTGACCAAGCTGAAGATGAATGCGCTGCTGGGCGTCGGGCAGGGATCGGAACGCGAAAGCCGCGTCGTCATCATGCGCTGGAATGGCGGCAAGAAAGGCGACAAGCCGCTGGCCTTTGTCGGCAAGGGCGTTTGCTTCGATACCGGCGGCATTTCGATCAAGCCGGCGGCCGGCATGGAAGACATGAAGGGCGACATGGCGGGCGCGGCCTGCGTCGTTGGCCTGATGCATGCGCTGGCCGCGCGCAAGGCCAAAGTGAATGCCATCGGCGCGATCGGCCTTGTCGAGAATATGCCGGACGGCAATGCCCAGCGGCCCGGCGATATCGTCACCTCGATGTCCGGCCAAACCATTGAAATCATTAATACAGATGCCGAAGGCCGGCTGGTTCTGGCGGACGTGCTCTGGTACGTCGCCAAGACCTACAAGCCGGAATTCATGGTCGATCTTGCGACGTTGACGGGCGCGATCATCGTCTCGCTCGGCCACGAATATGCGGGCCTGTTCTCCAACAATGACAAGCTTGCGGACAGGCTCGTAGAAGCTGGTCAGTTCACCGGCGAGCGCGTCTGGAGAATGCCGCTCGGACCGGAATACGACAAACAGATCGATTCAAAGTTCGCCGACATGAAGAACACCGGCGGACGCATGGGCGGATCGATCACCGCCGCGCAATTCCTGCAGCGCTTTGTCGACAAGACACCGTGGGCACATCTCGATATCGCCGGCACCGGCATGGGCTCGCCGCAGAGCGACATCAACAAGAGCTGGGGCTCGGGCTTCGGCGTGCGTCTGCTCGACCGGCTGGTGGCTGACAATTACGAGAAGTGATCTCTTGTACGAGAAGTAATCTCTTGCGGATGACGCGACGATGAGCGGGCGCATTCTCGGCAGCGGACTTGTGCTGCTGCTGATCTGCCTCATCGTTGCGCCGTATCAGGCAATCGGGCAAGGACATCGAAAGGCCGAGGCCGGAACAGTGGCTTCGGTCATTTTGCCGGGACGTCCGTTGACGTTTCACGTCGTTGTCGAACGCCTGCCGGTAAGGAACGATCAAGGGCAGGCCGATGCAGAAGTCGGCGCACTTGCCTTTCTTAAAAGCGACGCGACTTCGCCGCGGCCGCTGACATTCGTCATTGGTGGTGGGCCCGGCACATCATCGGCCTATCTCAATCTCGGAGCGATCGGGCCCTGGCGGATTGCCTTTGACGGCAGTCCCTCGGCCGTGCGTCCGCTGTTGCCGAACGTGGAAACGTGGCTGGATTTCACCGATCTCGTGTTCATCGATCCGCCGGGCACGGGGCAGGGATCGCTGCTCCGGCAGGAGGCCAAGACCAAAGAGCGCGTGTGGTCGGTCGATGGCGATATCGATCTGTTGTCGGACGCGATGGCATCGTGGCTTCGCAATCACGATCGGCTGGCCGCCCCGAAGCTGCTGCTTGGTCAGAGCTATGGCGGCTTCCGCGCACCGCGCATTGCAGAAAGTTTGCAGCGCCGTCACGGCGTCGCGCTGAAAGGCCTGATCCTTGTCTCGCCTGCGCTCGATTACGGCTGGCGCTATCACGCGCGCACTTCGCCATTGTCGTTTGCGACTTTGCTGCCGTCATTTGCCGCTGCGCGGATGGAGGATGAGGGGACATTTGACGCGCGCAAACTGATTGCTGTCGAGGACTATGCGAGCAGCGTGTTCGTCACCGAGTTTCTGCGTGGACTGAGAGACAGGGAATCCTTGTCGCGACTGGTGGAAAGGGTCACTGCGATCACTGGTCTGCCCACCGATGTGGTGTCGGCGGCGCGTGGCCGCATCGACGAAAAGCTGTTCAGCCGCGAATTCGCAAGACGAAACGGCAAGGTCACGTCGTCGTATGATCCGGCCGTGCACAGCGAAGATCCGGACCCGTCAGCGCCGCGCCCGGATTACGCCGATCCCTTCCTGGCTGCATTGAAAGCCCCGCTGACGACCGGAATGTCCGAATTCCTGAAAACCCGGACAACGGGACCGCAGCGTGTCTATGCCGTTTCGAACCAGGCCGTATTCGATGCGTGGCAGTGGAACAGCGATCACGGCCTTCCGGAAGCGGTCACTGCCTTGCGCAGGATGCTGGCTCTCGACCCGGCCTTGCATGTGCTGATCGCGCATGGATATTCGGATCTGCAGACGCCGTATTTCGAGACGATGCTGATCCTCAACCAGTTGCCGGATTTCGGCGGCAGGATCGCGCAGCACAATTACAGAGGCGGGCACATGTTCTATAGCCGCGACGAATCCCGCGCCGCGTTCCGCAGAGACGCGGAAGCATTTGTCGCGACGATCATGGGGCCGCCGTGACCGAAGTGCGCTTCTATCACTTGATCGAACAGAAGCTGGAGCGCGTGCTGCCGCAATTGCTCGAAGTATCGTTGCAACGCGGCTGGCGGGTTGTGGTGCATGTCTCCTCCGACGAACGCATCGAGTCCCTTGATGCGCATCTGTGGACCTATCGCGATGACAGCTTTCTGCCGCACGGCACGTCGCGTGGTGCGGATGCCGCCGACCAGCCGGTCTTGCTGACCGCCAATGACGGCAATCCCAACAAGGCCAATGTTCGTTTCCTCATCGACGGAGTGCCGTTGCCGCCTGATGCGGCGAGTTACGACCGGCTGGTTCTGATCTTTGATGGCAACGACGACGACGCTGTCGCCGTTGCGCGCGAACGCTGGTCGCAGGCCAAGGCGCAAGGTTACGAGACCAGCTACTGGCAGCCGGATGAAAATGGCCGCTGGGTACAAAAGGCATAATAAAGGTATCTTGTTACCGTTTTGGGAGTGGCCTCTCCATGCAGCTTCGCGATGGATTTGCAATCTGGGGTTCAATAAGATGGCGCTGCACGCGGGCGCCGAGGCCCGCCGTTAACGAGCCCTTGTGATTCAGGCGACGGTTCGTTGATTGCGGCCATGTTGCTGACTAAGAATTCGGCTGTCTGGTCGCCGGAACGAACCTTCGAATTCAGGGATGTTGCGTATTGAATTGCGTTTTCACGAGAACCACGTCGCGTCTGGCTATCTTGACGGCCGCGTTGACCGCGCTCGCGAATTGCGCGGCACCCGATACAACGCAGGGGACCGGCAAATTATCTGACGTGTTTGCGACGCCGGAATGGGCTAAATTCGCCAACTCCAAGCCGACTGCGCAGCAGCGCGCGATCACGCCGGACGATCTCGTCAGTGCCGACGGTCGCTGCACCGCTGCTCCGGATGTGGTTACTGCGCAGGCAACGCCGGAGGGCGGACAGGAAACCACGAGCGATGCATTGAGCGGTCAGGGCACGTTGCCCACCGTGCAAGGCGGTATCGCGCTTTCGATGACAGAATGCCAGGTTGTACAGCGCACCGGTTTTCCTGATCGTGTCGATATCGGCGCTGAAGGAACCACCCGGGTTGCAACCGTAACGGTGACGCATGGCTGGTCGCCAGGGTTGTATCGTTTCCGTGGCGGCCGTCTTGTTTCGATTGAGCGTGTTGATGTGCCCGCGGCGGCAAGACCTACGAAATCGACCAAGGCGAAAAAATCGTCACAAGCGCCTATCCGCGGTACGCAACAATAGCGCGACGATCTCGCTCACTGCAACGATCCTTCTGAAAGCATGGCTGGCCTCGGATTTGCATTCCGCAGGCGCATTGTGTTTGCATGATCTCTGCATCGTCTTCGATGCGGGGAGGTAGAAGGACCTGTGATGAAAATAGTCTTACGCGCAGCGGTTGTGATGTCAGTGATGCTGGCAGCAAGTGTCAGCCACGCTCAAAGCCAAGCTGGCGCAACATCAGGTAATTATCCAAATCGGGCGGTCAAAATCGTGCTGCCATTTCCGCCCGGTGGCGTTGCGGATGTGGTCGGACGGTTGGTCGCGCAAAAGT
>JAEXXW010000613.1 GCA_023405565.1 Pseudomonadota bacterium | reverse complement strand
CCTCTATGCCCAGTACGAAGCCGATCCCGCTTCGGTCGATGCGCAATGGCAATCGTTCTTCCAAAGCCTGAAGGACGATCCCGCGAGCGTCACCAAGAGCGCGAAGGGTGCTTCCTGGAAGAAGCCGGGCTGGCCGCAGATCGGCAATGGCGAACTCGTTGCCGCGCTCGATGGCAACTGGGCCGCAACCGAAAAGGTCATCGGCGACAAGATCAAGAGCAAGGCGCAGAAGAGCGGCGTCGAATTGTCATCGACCAACGTGCTGCAGGCGACGCGCGATTCGCTGCACGCGCTGATGCTGATCCGCGCCTATCGTATTCGCGGCCATTTCCACGCCAAGCTCGATCCGCTGGAGCTTGAGCCGGAGCGTGACGAGGCTGAGCTCGATCCGAAATCCTACGGCTTCACCGAAGCCGACATGGATCGCAAAATCTATCTCGACAATGTGCTGGGCCTTGAGTTCGGCACCATGCGTGAGATCGTTGCGATCCTGCGGCGCACCTATTGCCAGACGCTCGGCGTCGAATTCATGCACATCTCCGATCCGGCGCAGAAGGCGTGGATCCAGGAGCGCATCGAAGGCAAGGACAAGGAAATCGCCTTCACCCGCGAGGGCAAGCGCGCGATCCTCAACAAGCTCGTCGAGGCCGAAGGCTTCGAGAAGTTTCTCGACGTCAAATATACCGGCACCAAGCGTTTCGGTCTTGATGGTGGCGAGTCGCTCATTCCCGCGCTCGAGCAGATCATCAAGCGCGGCGGCCAGCTCGGCGTGAAGGAAATCGTGTTCGGCATGGCCCATCGCGGCCGTCTGAACACGTTGACACAGGTGATGGGCAAGCCGCATCGCGTGCTGTTCCACGAATTCAAGGGCGGCTCGGCGACGCCGGACGAAGTCGAAGGCTCCGGCGACGTGAAGTATCATCTCGGCGCATCGAGCGATCGCGAGTTCGACGGCAACAAGGTGCATCTGTCGCTGACGCCGAATCCGTCGCATCTGGAAATCGTCGATCCCGTCGTGCTCGGTAAGGTGCGCGCGAAGCAGGATCAGCTCGGCGCGACTCCGGAAGACCGCACGATGGCGCTGCCGCTGCTCATTCACGGCGACGCGGCCTTGCCGGCCAGGGCGTGATCGCCGAATGTTTCGGTTTGTCGGAGCTGAAGGGCTATCGCACCGGCGGCTCGCTGCATTTCATCGTCAATAACCAGATCGGCTTCACCACCTATCCGCGCTATTCGCGCTCCTCGCCCTATCCGTCGGATGTGGCGAAGATGATCGAGGCGCTGATCTTCCATGTGAATGGCGACGATCCGGAAGCTGTTGTGTTCGCCGCCAAGGTCGCGATCGAATACCGCCAGCGTTTCGCCAAGCCGGTGGTCATCGACATGTTCTGCTACCGCCGCTTCGGTCATAACGAAGGCGACGAGCCGGCTTTCACCCAGCCGCTGATGTACCAGAAGATCCGCGCGCATCCGTCGACGCTCGACATCTATGCGACCAAGCTGATCGGTGAGGGCGTCGTCACCGACGGCGAAGTCGATAAGATGAAGGCCGATTGGCGCTCGCGCCTCGAGGCCGAATTCGAAGCCGGCCAAGGCTACAAGCCCAACAAGGCCGACTGGCTCGATGGCCGCTGGTCCGGCCTGAAGCCTGGCGTCGATATCGAAGATCCGCGCCGTGGCAACACCGGTATCGACATCGATAAGCTGAAGGAGATCGGCAAAAAAATCACGACGGTGCCGGCCGACTTCCAGGTCCACCGCACGATCAACCGATTCCTCGACAATCGCCGCAAGGCGATCGAAACCGGCGAAGGCATCGACTGGGCGACGGCCGAAGCACTCGCCTTCTGCACGTTGCTGGACGAAGGCCATCCGGTCCGCCTGTCGGGACAGGATTCGGAACGCGGCACCTTCTCGCAGCGCCATTCGGTGCTGTTCGATCAGCGCACTGAAGAGCGCTACACGCCGTTCAATCATCTCGACGAGAAGCAGGCGCGCTACGAGGTGATGAATTCGATGCTCTCGGAAGAGGCCGTGCTCGGTTACGAATACGGTTATTCGACTGCGGAGCCCAACGCGCTGACCTTGTGGGAAGCGCAGTTCGGTGACTTCGCCAACGGCGCGCAGGTCGTGTTCGACCAGTTCATCTCGTCGGGCGAACGCAAATGGCTGCGCATGTCCGGCCTCGTCTGCCTTCTGCCGCATGGTTATGAAGGTCAGGGACCGGAGCATTCGTCGGCCCGTCTCGAGCGCTATCTGCAGATGTGCGCCGAAGACAACATGCAGGTCGCCAATTGCACGACGCCGGCCAATTACTTCCACATCCTGCGCCGTCAGTTGCGGCGCGAGATCCGCAAGCCGCTGATCCTGATGACGCCGAAGTCGCTGTTGCGTCACAAGCGCGCGACGTCGCGGCTCGATGAACTGGGTGCCGACACGTCGTTCCATCGTATTCTTTGGGACGACGCCCAGATTCTCAAGGACGAGAAGATCAAGCTGGTCGCTGACGAGAAGATGCGACGCGTGGTCCTGTGCTCCGGCAAGGTCTATTATGACCTTTACGAAGAGCGCGAGAAGCGCGGTGTCGACGACATCTATCTCCTGCGCGTCGAGCAGCTTTATCCGTTCCCGACCAAGACGCTGATGCAGGAGCTGTCGCGCTTCAAGCAGGCCGAGATCGTGTGGTGCCAGGAAGAGCCGCGCAACATGGGTGCATGGTTCTTCGTCGATGTGTTCATCGAATGGGTGCTGAACCAGATTCAGGCCAAGCACCGCCGTGCGCGTTATGCCGGGCGTCCGGCCGCCGCATCCACCGCGGTCGGCCAGATGTCGAAGCATCTCGCGCAGCTCAAGCAATTCCTGGACGAAGCACTGGGCTGAAATTTTGAATTGCCGTCATGGTCGGGTGACTTGTGTCCCGGCCATCCACGTCTTTGCCACAACAAACAGGACGTGGGTGCCCGGCACAGGGCCGGGCATGACGACGGATAGAATTGAGAGAAGAGACAATGACCGATATCCGCGTTCCCACCCTCGGCGAATCCGTCACCGAGGCCACCATCGGCAAGTGGTTCAAGAAGCCGGGCGATGCCGTCGCCGTCGATGAGCCGTTGGTTGAGCTTGAAACCGACAAGGTCACGATCGAAGTGCCGGCGCCGGCTGCCGGTGTGCTGGAAGCCATTGCTGTGAAGGACGGCGAGACTGTCGCGGTCGGCGCACTGCTCGGCCAGATCAAGGACGGCGCCGCTGCGAAGCCTGCGGCAGCAGCACCCGCTGCTGCTTCGGCAAAATCCGCGCCGGCTGCAGCTCCTGCACCGGCCGCGCCGTCGGGCGATGCGCCGCTTGCGCCGTCGGTGCGCCGGCTCGAAGCCGAGTCCGGTGTCGATGCCTCGACAGTCCCCGGCAGTGGCAAGGATGGCCGTGTGACCAAGGGCGACATGCTGGCGGCGATCGAACGCGCCGCTTCGGCGCCGACGCCGGTTGCAGCGTCCGCTCCGGTTCAGGTCCGTGCGCCGTCGCCGGCTGACGATGCCGCGCGCGAAGAGCGCGTGAAGATGACGCGCTTCCGCCAGACCATCGCCCGCCGCCTGAAGGATGCGCAGAACACCGCCGCTATGCTGACGACCTTCAACGAGGTCGACATGAAGGCGGTGATGGAATTGCGCAATCAGTACAAGGATGCGTTCGAGAAGAAGCACGGCGTGAAGATGGGCTTCATGGGCTTCTTCGTGCGCGCCTGCGTGCAGGCCCTGAAAGATATCCCGGCCGTGAATGCCGAGATCGATGGCTCCGAGATCATCTACAAGAACTATTACCACATCGGCGTTGCCGTCGGCACCGAGAAGGGCCTCGTCGTTCCGGTGATCCGCGATTGCGATCAGAAGTCGCTGGCGCAGATCGAGAAGGATATCTCCGATGCCGGCAAGCGTGCGCGCGATGGCCAGCTCAAGATCGAGGAGATGCAGGGCGGCACCTTCACCATCTCGAATGGTGGCGTGTACGGCTCGCTGATGTCGACACCGATCCTGAATGCGCCGCAGTCGGGCATTCTCGGCATGCACAAGATCCAGGAGCGCCCGGTCGCCATCGGCGGCAAGGTCGAGATCCGTCCGATGATGTATCTCGCGCTCTCCTACGATCACCGCATCGTCGACGGCCGCGAGGCCGTGACCTTCCTCGTCCGCGTCAAGGATGTGCTGGAAGATCCGGCGCGTCTGGTTCTGGACCTTTAATCTGCTTTTTCCGTCATGCCCGGCCTTGTGCCGGGCATCCACGTCTTACGGGCATCGAAACTGGAGCAAAGGCGTGGATGGCCGCCACAAGCGCGGCCATGACGATTGCGAACACGGAGTTCTTTTCTCATGTCCTACGATCTCATTGTCATCGGCACCGGCCCCGGCGGTTATGTCTGCGCCATTCGCGCGGCACAGCTCGGCATGAAGGTGGCTGTCGTCGAAAAGCGCGCGACACTCGGCGGCACCTGCCTGAATATCGGCTGCATCCCGTCCAAGGCACTGTTGCATGCGTCGGAATTGTTCGAGGAAGCTGGTCACTCCTTCGCGAAAATGGGCATCGGCGTGTCCAAGCCAAAGCTCGATCTGAAGCAGATGCTGGTGTTCAAGGACGAGGCGGTTGACGGCAACGTCAAGGGCGTCGAGTTCCTGATGAAGAAGAACAAGATCGACGTCGTCCACGGCGCCGGCCGCATCACCGCGCCGGGCAAGGTCGAGGTGAAAGCAGCGGACGGCAAGGCGCAGACGCTGGAAACCAAGAACATCGTCATCGCCACCGGCTCCGATGTCACGCAGCTCAAGGGCATCACGATCGATGAGAAGCGTGTCGTGTCTTCGACCGGTGCGCTGACGCTTGAAAAGGTGCCGGAGAAGCTCCTGGTGATCGGCGCCGGTGTGATCGGCCTTGAGCTTGGCTCGGTGTGGCGCCGGCTCGGTGCGCAGGTGACGGTGGTGGAATTCCTCGATCGCATTCTGCCGGGCATGGACTCAGAGGTCGCGCGTCAGTCGCAGCGCCTGTTCGAAAAGCAGGGCATGAGCTTCAAGCTCGGCTCGAAGGTTTCGGCGGTCGATTCATCCGGCAAGAAACTCAAGGTGAAGGTCGAGCCCGCGAAGGGTGGCGAGGCCGAAACGCTTGAGGCCGATGTGGTGCTCGTTGCCATCGGCCGCGTGCCGTATACCGAGGGCCTTGGTCTGCAGGAGGTTGGCGTTGCGCTCGACGAGCGTGGCCGCGTCAAGACCGATGCGCATTTCGCGACCAACGTGCCGGGCATCTACGCGATCGGTGACGTGATCACGGGACCGATGTTGGCGCACAAGGCGGAAGATGAAGGCGTCGCTGTTTCCGAAATCATTGCCGGCAAAGCCGGGCATGTGAATTACGATGTGATCCCCGCTGTCGTTTATTCCTATCCGGAGATCGCGTCGGTGGGCCAATCCGAAGACGATCTGAAGGCGGCGAATGTCGCCTACAATGTCGGCAAATTCCCGTTCACGGCAAACGGCCGCGCCAAGGCCAATCAGCAGACTGAGGGCTTCGTGAAGATCCTTGCGGATGCGAAGACTGATCGTGTGCTCGGCGTGCACATCGTCGGTGCCGATGCCGGCAACATGATCGCGGAAGCCGCGGTGGCGATGGAATTCGGCGCGTCGTCGGAAGACATTGCCCGTACCTGCCACGCCCATCCGACTCTTCCGGAAGCGGTGAAGGAAGCCGCCCTCGCGGTCGACAAGCGCGCGATTCACATGTGAACAGAAGGGCGCGCGCTCCGCGCCCGGTCATTCAACGGAGCAGGTGACATTGCCTCGCAGTATCACCCGCTTGCCCTCGCTGGCCTGTTCCGAAGGAAGGCTATAGACGCTCAGCTGATAGCTACCGCGATAGCTGCTCTCATCGTTTTTGGTTTCGCGGGCCTCGACCACCAGATCGACATAGCCGTGTGGCAACTTGTTGTCGCGCTCGCGATAGAAGCGCAGCTTGAGATCGCGGCCATGTAGCCAGCGTTGCGTGATGTCTTCTCCGCTCAGGACGAGCTGACGCAGATCCCGCGGAACATCCGTTCTGTGAATCCTGAGATCCGCCTTCATGTTGAGAAACATGCCGCCGCCCCGGCTGAGACCGGAGCCGACGGAAAAGCTCAACGATTTATCGGCGGCTTCGCAGGACATCCCGCCGCTGGCATGTGCCGGTGCGGCAAATGCCAGTGAAAGGGCGAACAACAAAATCAGATGACGCATCTCGGACCTCTTTGTCCTGCTTTGTCGCGGCAGGACGGCGGCAGGTTCGCGGATCGGAGCAGTCGTCAGCTAGGTTATTCTGTTTTCAGAACAGGTGCACGGCATGCGGAGCGAACAGGCCGATCGCCATGAAGCCCATGCCCACAACCGCCAGAATGGCCGAGAAATAGGTCAGCAGGATCATGCCGGTGATCAC
>JAEXXW010000599.1 GCA_023405565.1 Pseudomonadota bacterium | reverse complement strand
GATTTGATCCGCACACCGCCAGCAACGTCACAACGGCCCCGTTGTGCGGCAGACTGTCGAGCGTACCGGCACCGATCACCGCAACGCGGTGCAGGATCGAAGGATCGATTCCGTTCTCGGCAGCAAGCCGCATATATGTTTCGCCCAGGGCATCCAGCGCAATTGTCAGGCCGCCGGACGCCGAGCCCGTGAGAGCGGCAAGGATATTGGTCGCAACCGCAAGCGACACGAGCGGACCGCCGCCGATCGATAACACCCATTCGCGCACGATCGCGAAAGCCGGCAATGCCGCAACAACCGCACCGAACCCGACAAGACTCGCCACGGTGACCATCGGCAGCACGGAAGCGTTCGCCCCTGCATCCATGCTTTCACGGATCGAGGGCAATCGCCGGACATTGAGAATGAGCAAAGTCAAAATCCCCGCTGCGAGGGCAACCGCAACGGACCACACGCCGGCGACCGCCGACAGCGACGTGCCACCCCAGCGCTGCTCAGCCAGAAACGAGAAATCAAGGCGGGGCAGGACAACGAATGACATCAGCAGATTGACGAGAATGACGACCACAAGCGGGGCTGCAGCCATAAGGATGGAAGGCGCTTTCTCGCTATGCTGTCCATGACCGATTTCCGCCGGATCGAATTCCCGCGACACGGTCGCCCGTTCACGGATCAACTGGTCGTCGACGGGGGCCGGTGCGGCAAAATCATTGCTGCCAAAACCGATGCCGGCGCGCCGCGCCGCCGCCTCCGCACGGGCCAGCCACCATAATCCAAAGCCCAGCATGATCGCCGACGCGATCACGCCGAGGCCGGGCGCCGCAAAAGGTGTTGTGCCGAAAAACGGCATCGGGATCGCATTTTGCACCGCCGGCGTTCCCGGAAAGGCCGTCATGGTGAAGGTGGATGTGCCGAGCGCGATCGCAGCCGGCATCAGCCGCCGCGGAATATCCGCATTGCGGAACAGCGTGATCGCCATCGGCCCAAGCACGAAGAACGCCACAAAGACGTTGACGCCACCATAGGTGACGATGGCGCCGGCCAGCACGACCGCGAGGATGACCCGCCTTGCGCCAAGCCAGTCGTTCATGCTGCGCGCGATGACCTGCACCGATCCGCTGTCGTCCATCAACTTGCCGAACAGCGCGCCGAGAAGAAAGATCGGAAAGAACTGGGCGAAAAACTGCGCCGCACTGCCCATGAATGTCTGGGTCCAGTGCGCCAGCAGCGGTTCCCGCGAGAAGAGCGCCGCGAGGATCGCCGCCACCGGAGCAAGCAGCAAAACGCTCCAGCCTCGATAGGCCAGAGCGATCAGAAGTCCAAGCGCAACAACGATTCCAAGAAGTCCCATGTCAAACCTGATCGAATCAAACCTGATCGAGAAGGATATCGAGGTCGACCGTCGATCTGACGCCGACATCGCTGCCATGCTTTACCAGAAACTCCTCGGCAGCCTTGCGGCCGGCCTCCCGCAACATGCTCAGAAAATCCCATTCGGCATTCAGCTTCGACGAATAGCCCAGCGAGGCCATCACCTCGTTGCGGACAAGGTGCACGCGCATCTGCGCCCAGAGCTTTCCTTCCGTGTCACCCGGATCGGCGACACGACGCAGGAGCGCCATCATCCGCAATTCCTTCAAGGCAACGGCATTGAACGAAATCTCATTCATCCGGCTGATGATGTCACTCGCCGTGCTCGGTGTACCGGTCCGTTCGATCGGATTGACAGGAACAAGGATCGTATCTTTCGACTGACATTCCCGCACCAGCGGTGTCATGGTCGGATTGCCGGAATAGCCGCCATCCCAATAGGCTTCGCCATCAATCTGGATCGCCTGGAATAGCGTCGGGAGGCATGCCGATGCCAGCAAGACGTCAGCGGTTATTTCGGCATTGCGGAAGACGCGGACGCGACCGGTCCGTACATTGGTTGCGCTAATGAAGAGCTTGATGGGGCCCTGCTTGAGGCGCTCGAAATCAATCAGCTTTTCGAGAATGCTCCGCAGCGGATGGCTGCCGCCGGGATTGAGGTCGTAAGGTGAGAACAGCCGCGACATCATGTCCATAGTGATGAACAGCGGCGAATTATCGAGCGTCCAGCGGCCAAGGAATTTGTCCAACGGACTGCGCTGAAACGGGCTGAAGCGGGCAGCCTCCGAAACATAACGCCAGTATCGCTCCAGCGCCCTTCGCGCGCCCTGGGCGCCGCCTTCGGCATATCCATCTGCCAGGACCGCAGCATTCATCGCCCCAGCGGACGTACCGGAAATACCGTCGATCTGGAGCCAAGGCTCCTCGAGCAGGCGCTCGAGCACCCCCCAGCTGAACGCACCATGCGCACCGCCACCCTGCAGCGCAAAGTCGACCAGCACGGTCTCGCGGATTGAAGCGCCGGCCCCATGGGGAACGTTATTGCTCATAAATACACGTCAATGTCCGGAGCGTTGCGCAATGATGCGCCACTGTAGAAAGAAACCCAACAACACACACAGGTACTTAATCTTGCCCCTCGCTAGAGGCCTTAGAACCGGACGTGACACGAGCATGACATCGTTTGCCAACAAACGACGTCATCCGTGCAAGCACCCGCTCAAAACAGATACTGTCCTTACGCTTAAAGACGACATCGCTGCATTGCAATAGATGATCCCGCCCCCACCGATTGACTTAGCATCACGTTTCGCCATGGGACAGGCAAGCAGAAACAGCCTATGGCAATTTCTCACATACCTAGCGCAATCCGGCACAACACGCGTGCAAACTGACACCAACTTGTGCATCCTTATCCGTTTGAAGATGATGCAGATCAACCAATTGCAAAACTTTTCCGACAATTTGCTCCAAAGAGGAATGCTTTATGGCGCCTGAGACGGACAACGACTTGAACTATGTCTCCACCGGCCACCTGCCCTCACAGGAGCTTGTGCGGAAGCTGGTGAACGGCGCCCACGAACGCTTCAAAGACAATAACGAAGGTCAGAACTCGCAAGTTTATCCCGCGCTCGCTCGCGTCGACAGCAACCTGTTCGGCATCTGCGTTGTCGGCACAAACGGAAATGTCCATTCGGTCGGCGATACCGAATATGAATTCTCGATCATGAGCGTCTCAAAGCCATTTATCTTTGCGCTCATTTGTCAGCAAATCGGACACGAAGAAGCACGCGCCAAACTGGGCGCCAACGCGACGGGCTTTGCCTTCAATTCGGTCGCCGGTATCGAGCGCATGGCTGACGGGCGGACCAACCCGATGGTCAATGCCGGCGCGATCGCGACCACCAGCCTCGTACCGGGATCGACCGTCGAGGAGAAGTGGAAATTCATTCACACCGGCTTGTCGAAATTCGCCGGTCGCACATTGCCTATGAATGATGAGGTCCTGAAATCCGCAGCGGAGACCAATTTCCGAAACCGCAGCATTGCCCAGTTTCTCCTGAGCGTGAACCGGATCTATTGCGAGCCGATGGAGGCCGTCGACCTGTACACGCGGAAATGCTCGCTCAATGTCAGCGCCAAAGACCTTGCGATCATGGGCGCCACGCTTGCCGACGGCGGCGTCAACCCGATCACGAAAGAGCGAGTCGTCGATCCGGCAGTGTGTCACTACGTTCTGGCAGTCATGACGACCGCCGGTCTCTACGAGACGTCGGGCGACTGGCTGTACGACATCGGCCTGCCTGGCAAAAGCGGCATCGGCGGCGGCATTGTCACTGTCTCGCCGGGCAAGGGAGGGTTGGGCACCTTCGCGCCGCCACTCGATAGCGCCGGCAACAGCGTGAAGGGCCAGCTTGTGGCGAAATATCTCTCGCAACGATTGGGCATGGATCTGTTTGTATCCCAACCGGAAGCATAACCCGACCCAAACTACGCATTTCAACGGACATTTGGTCAACAGACAGTCGGCGCTCGAAATTCGGGCCATTCAAGCAGGACAACACATCATGACGACGGCAACAGTCACCGGTCATCCCGCAACGGAGGCGAACGAATCCTGGGTGCCCATGATCGCGATCGCGCTCGGCCAGGTGCTCATGTCCTTCAACGTCGCCTCGCTTCCGGTCGCGCTCGGTGGCATGGTGCAGAGCTTCAACGTACCACCGACCACCGTGGCAACGGGCATCGTGACCTATTCGATGCTGGTGGCCGGCTTCGTGATGCTCGGCGCGAAACTCAACCAGCGCTTTGGCGCATTGCGCGTCTTCCGGGCCGTCGTTGTGCTGTTTGGCATCGCCCAGGTGCTGATGACATTCAGCCCGAACGCAACGGCGATGATTCTCGCGCAAGGACTGTCCGGTGCCGCCGGCGCAGCACTCGTACCGTCGCTCGTCGCGCTGATAGCCGAAAACTATCGCGGCACCCAACAGGCGACCGCTCTCGGGGCGCTCGGCTCGGCCCGCGCGGGCGCGGGCGTTGCGGCCTTCGTTATCGGCGGCATCCTTGGCACCTATATCGGCTGGCGGCCAGCCTTCGGCATTCTGATCGTCCTCGCGGCCATCGTATTCCTGCTGAGCTTCCGCCTCAAACCTGATCAGGGCAATTCCGACGTCAAGATCGACATGATCGGCGTGGTCCTGGCAGCGGCGGCGATCGTCATGATCAGCTTCGGCTTCAATAACCTGAACCGCTGGGGCCTCGCTCTTGCGACCCCTAACGCGCCTTTCAACATCGTCGGCGTTTCCCCCGCACCGATCCTGATCGTCCTCGGCATCGTGCTCGGGCAGGCATTCTTCATGTGGACCCATCGCCGCCAGAAGGCGGGCAAGACACCGTTGCTGGCGCTGCAGGTGATCGACTCGCCGCAAGAGCGCGCTGCCGTCTATACGATGTTCGCCGTTGTCGCGTTGGAAGCCATGCTCAACTTCTCGGTGCCGCTCTACATCCAGATCGTGCAGGGACGCTCCCCAATCGCCACCGCGGTGGCCATGATGCCGTTCAATCTCACGGTGTTCTTCGCGGCAATGCTGATCGTGCGGTTCTACAAGCGCTTCACGCCCCGGCAGATCGGCCGCTTCGGCTTCGTCCTTTGCACCGTCGCGCTGCTGTGGCTCGCCTATGTTG